>CAIKZJ010000226.1 GCA_903831845.1 uncultured Ignavibacteriota bacterium | reverse complement strand
TCCCCTCTCCGTACTTCTGCTTTATGCTGTCGAGCGCGTAGAACGGGAGGTGCACCTTGCTGCTGAAGAGTTCAAGATTGTAGTCGTTTGTGTCCGCGTGCAGGTCGAACACGGTCATCCCGAACATTCTCGCCGGCATTTCCCGGGTCGCCTCGGGCAGGTTTTCGTATATCTTCATCGCCGCTTCGAATATCTCCCTGTCGTCGTTCGTGTACGAGCGCAGGCGCATGTCGTCCGCCGCGTAACGGAGATTGCCGTACCTTATCACGAAATAAAGATGGCCGCCCACGAGTTTCTTCGCCCGCATTTTTCTGCAGAGGTATTCCGTAACGCGCCTTATTTCGTTCCTCACTTCGAATGCCCTGTAAACGTTGTTGGTAAGCGTGTGATGATGGTTCAGACATTTCTCGGGCTTTTCTTTCTTGAAAATTCCCGAAGTGTCCTCGCCCCTTGCAAGCCTGCGGAACACTATACCGTTCACGCCGAATTCCTTTTTCAGCATTCCTTCGTTTGCTTCCGCAAGATCGCCAACCGTCAGTATGTTCAGCACGCCTAAACGCCGCCCTATGCGCGTTCCGATTCCCCATATCTTCTTCACGGGAAGAGGATAAACCTTTGTTTCTCTGTCCCACGGTGCGAGCACCGTCAGCCCGTCGGGTTTCTGAAATTTCGTTGCCATCTTCGCGTAAGTCTTGTTGTACGACACACCCAAAGAACACGTGAGATTCTCGACCTCCATTATCTTCTGCTTCACACGCCTTCCAAGTTCTTCCGCCTCTTCAAAACTCTTAACGAAATGCGTTATGTCGAGAAAATATTCGTCGATGCTGTACGTCTCGATGAACTCGTCAGGAACGAATGTCCGCAGGCTTCTTAGAAGATTCTGAATTATCATCTCGTACTTCGGACCGTAGCACGGCAGGGAAATCAGTTCGGGACAGAGTTTTTTCGCTTCCCACAGACTCATTCCCGTTTCAATCCCCTTCGCCCTGGCTTCGTACGAGGCCGTCATCACGATGCCCTTCATTCCTGTCGTACTGCCGACGGAAACAGGCTTGCCGCGGAGATTCGGATTGTCCCTCTGCTCAACCTGCGCGTAGAACGCGTCGAAATCCAGATGAATGAAATACTTCCTCTCCCTGTGCTCCGCGTGGGGAGTCAGGTCCTTGTAATGAGGAAAGGAGTAAAGCGGCATTATCCTTATCCGCTTGTACATTGAATTGTACCCCTGTTCCGACCTCGGAACGAAAAACGATGAACTTATTGTCATAGCCTTATATTAATATGCTTATTTATTTCTGCCATAATAATATATGGTATTTTTCGGAAAGTCAAGACCGATTTTAATGTAGGTGTTTTTGTGTATAGAAATGGCTTTGGGAACGCGTCGCGAAAACATTATGATTCGTTATTTGAATTTTGAGTTATCAGCCGGCGTAGCCGGTTTCATAAAGTAGCCCGCAGCGTAAGCTGCAGGTAAAATGAAGTCAAAATGAAAACCGTTTTAACGGTTTGTGTCAGTTTTTTTCGCCAGAGCCTTGATATCCTTTACTTCAATCGTACTTTTTTCGTATCCGTATATCGCTGCGTTAATCATGGCGCGGCCGAGTTCGGCAAGAGTGCTTCCTAATCCGGGCGTAATTGCACTAACCACAGGAAAAAGCCAGTTCACATACCTGTAATACTTCAGTGTATTCTTTAATCCCTTCGTGGGCTTTAGAAAACCCGGCCTGAAATTGTATACGGCCCTGAAAGGCATTTTCAATAAATCGTTTTCAGTCTTCCCTTTCACTCGAGCCCACATCAGCCTGCCTTTTTCGGTGCTGTCGGTTCCCGAACCCGAGATGTATTCGAATACCATTCCCGGATTCAGCCTGTTCAGGACCTCCGCGAATTTTATCGTCATCGTGTACGTAATCCTGAAATAGTCTTCCTCCTTCATCCCTATCGATGAGACTCCCGCGCAGAAAAAACACGCGTCGTACCCTCTCAACCGATCTTCAGCTGAGGATAAATCCGATAAGTCTTCTATAATAATTTCATTTAACTTATCGTGTTTAAGGCCGTATGCTTTTCTTCCGACTACAGTTACCGATTCAACGTCAGGGTGTAAAATACATTCGTGAAGAACGCCTTCACCCACCATTCCTGTAACGCCTGTGATTATTACTTTCATATGATATAAAATAAAAGCAGGATTCACCCGGAATCCTGCTTCATATTATTAAGATTTTTTCTTAAAAGAATTTCTTGTACTTCGACGGATTTGCTTCGTTCATTATTCCGTAAACCGATTTAATCACGTCTTCGACGTTCGGCTTCGAGAAATAATCGCCGTCGACGCCGTACGGAGGCCTGTGCGGCTTCGCGCTTAGGCACTGCGGCTTTGAATCGAGGTACTGATATCCGCCCTGCTCGTCAACAACCTGCTGCATCATGTATGCCGTCGCTCCGCCCGGAACGTCTTCGTCCACGAAAAGAACACGGTTCGTTTTCTGTATCGATTTCAATATAATGCCGAACCTGTCGAACGGCAGAAGAGTCTGCACGTCTATCACTTCGGCAGAGATTCCAAGCTTTTCAAGTTTGTCAGCAGCGTGATGAACTATGTCGAGAGTCGCTCCGTATGATACAAGAGTTATATCATTTCCTTCCTTCATTATTTCCGGAACCCCGAGCGGCACGTGAATGTCGCCTATGTTCGCAGGAAGTTTCTCCTTGAATCTGTAGGCGTTCAGCCTCTCTATCACCATTCCCGGATCGTCCGACTTCAGCAGCGTGTTGTAAAGTCCGGCCGCCTGCGTCATGTTTCTCGGAACGCAGATGTGAATTCCCCTCAGACTGTTGATTATCGTTCCCATCGGCGAACCCGAATGGAAAATACCTACAAGCCTGTGACCTCTCGTTCTCACTATAAGCGGAAGTTTCTGACCGCCTCTTGTTCTGTAGTGAAGGCTTGCAACGTCATCTGTAAGAATCTGTATCGCGTAGAAAAGATAATCCAGATACTGCACTTCAACTATAGGCCTTAATCCTCTCAATGCCGCGCCAATTCCCTGTCCTACTATGGTCTGCTCTCTTATTCCCGTATCCGTAATTCTTATATCGCCGTATTTCGCCTGAAGGCCTGCCATTCCCTGATTCACGTCTCCTAACTGTCCGACGTCTTCGCCGATCGCGAACACTCTCGGGTCTCTCTGAAACACTTCATCGAAGAAAGCAAGAAGAACTTCTCTTCCGGCGACCATCGGCGAATCATCCTTGTAGACCGGCTTCACTTCGTTAATCAGCAGAGGACTTTCATCCGACTGGCTGTATAGAAACGAATTGAACCTCTCCGCGTTTTCCTCAAGATAGTTTTCATACCATTCATTCAGATTCTTCCTCTCGTCGGTTTTATCATCCCTTGTTGCCATCAGCGCTTCGAATGCTGCCGACGCAGCGACTTTCCTCTCGCTCTCCGGGTTTCTCTTTAGATCCGCGGCTATCTTTTCAACTTCCGCTTTGTTACCGCTAACTGCGGCCGTCTTTTCTATGAGCGAAAGAACTTCATTCTTTTCTTTCTTTATCGGGTCGCAGTAGTCGTTCCAGACTTCCTGCTGAATCTTTTTGACATAAACTTTTGCATCTTCCTCTATCTTGTTTATCTCTTCTTCAGTCGCGATTCCTTTCTTTATCATCCAGTTCTTCATCTGCACCAGACAGTCAAAATCCTTTTCCCATTGAAGTCTATCTTTTGTTTTATACCTTTCGTGCGAGCCGCTCGTCGAATGTCCCTGAGGCTGCGTGACTTCCGTGATGTGGAATATCGCGGGAATGTGCTTTTCGCGGACTTCTTCAATTCCTTTCCTGTACGTCTCAACAAGTTTCTCGTAATCCCAGCCCGGAACCCTGTAAATAAGGAATCCCTGTTTAATCTCTTCGTTGTATTCAAAACCGCTTAGTATTTCCGAAATATTCGACTTAGTCATCTGATAGATGTTCGGGACCGAAATGCCGAAACCATCGTCCCAGATTGAAATCGCAAGCGGAACCATCAGCACGCCTGCCGCGTTCACCGTTTCGTAAAACACGCCTTCCGCAGTGCTGGCGTTTCCTATCGTGCCGAACGCCACTTCATCGCCGTTAACCGAAAATTCCTTTAGGTATGATAATTCAGGATTGTTCCTGTAAAGTTTAGAAGCGTATGCGAGGCCGAGAAGCCTGTGCATCTGCGCCGCGGTGGGAGCTATGTCCGACGCGGTGTTCTTCATCTGCATAAGGTTCTTCCACTTTCCGTTTTCATCGAGCAGCCTTGTCGCGAAGTGATTGTTCATCGAACGGCCGCCGCATGCGTGCTCCTTGCTCAGATCTGTCTCACCGTATAATTGATAGAAGAAATGCCTTAAATCCGACATGCCCGCATGAAACGCGAATGTCTGGTCCCTGTAATATCCGGAACGGAAATCACCGTTCCTGAACGTCTTTGCCATTGCTATCTGGGCCACTTCTTTTCCGTCTCCGAATATGCCGAACTGCGCACGGCCCATCAGAGTTTCTTTCCTGCCCAGAAGACTTGCCTGCCTGCTTTCAAATGCAAGTTTGTAATCCGAGAGTACTTCAGCCTTGTAATCTGCGCTGATTCCCTTGTTTTCTTTGCTTTTCGTATTTATTTGATTATTCATTTTGTAATTGGTTTTTCCGTCTTTCAATAAATTCAATTCTCCTTTCGTTAGGCGGGTAAATTACGCAAAATTCATACTTTACCTATGTATATTATAACAAAAAACCCCGTAAAAACAATCCCTTATAACGAAAGAAAATGTAAGTTAATTATTAATCAGGGAATCAAAAAGGAAAATCGGAATTTATAAGAAATATAGTCTCATTCGTAGGATTGAAGTCTCAAAATTATACTTTTTCAAAAATCAAAGTTCGTTTTTTGTCTATTTCAAATGCTTTTAAAATTGCATAATTTTTGCTTAACGAAATAAAATAAGTATTTTAAAATAAATTTCAGAAAATGAAAAAACTAATTCCTGCTCTTATCGTCTTGGTTTTTATCTCATCCAATCTGTACTCCCAGACGGAAATCATAACGTCTAAATACACTAAACCGTTCTTCTCTATTGACGCGGACTTCGGATATGCTCTCCCGTTGTTCGACCTCTCGGGGAGTTCTATCAAGGAATTTTATGACCTGAAAAGTTACAGCACCTCGGCGGGTTATACCGGAAACCTTAAATTCGGTTTTACCGTCGCAAACTTCAAATGGACGCAGCTGCGCGTAAAGCTTACGCTGGGTTATTCGAGGTTCATGGGAACGGACAATGTCGCCTACAGTTTCCCGAAGGTAACACCGGGATGGCCGACAACCACTTATCCGCTCGTGCAGACATCGGGCGAAAGCACGATTAACATTCACCATCCGATGACTGCTGTCGGTATGGATTATGTCGTGTTCACCGACTCGAAACGCACTTCGCTTTTTACGTTCGGAGGCGATTTGACTCTGACCGGCATGTTCGGTAAGATAACCGACCAGCGCTCCGGTTACGGCGAAGAATACAACAACATCACTTCTGCCGTGAGGTTCGGATTCGGAATAAATACGGTCTATACCTTCAGACCCGCTTCATGGATGGGTATAAACACCGGCATAAGATTCCAGATGTCGAATCTTCTGGGTAAAACATCAGCCGCAGTTACAGAAGACAGGGATATCCCCTTCAACGACGGTGAAGACCTTTCGATTAATCCGAATCTGAAATCAAGAAACATAGGCTACTTCGGGTTCTTCGGCGGTGTCTCGTTCTATATGGGCGGAAAGAAGTAATTCGCAATCAATAACTGCCGGTTGTTTGGAATAACGGCTTTAAGTTTAAAAGCTGCGGGAGATTTTCGGCAGCTTTTTCTTTTTAAATTGAAAAATCCCCGCTTAACTGACGGGGATTCTTGTTTAATAATTTCTTCGGTCTTACTTCGCCAATATCATTTTCCTGATTGCAATCTGCTCATTGTTAATTGCTAATTGAACAAAGTATACTCCGCTGCCGGAATTGCCCGATGCCGTGAAAGGCACTTCATAAACGCCCGGATTCAACGAGCGGTTCACAAGTGTCTCGACTTCCCTTCCGAGCATATCGAATACTTTCAGAGTGACAATTCCTTTTTTACCGTCACCGGCTACCGAGAACCTGATTTTGGTCGACGGATTAAACGGATTCGGATAATTCTGCTCAATTCCGAATTTTTCCGGCACTTCGGAAGAAATAAGGTTTATTGCGGAGCCGTATCCGCAGTATCCTTTAAGGTTTATTATTATCGGCGTGTCGGAATTCGATATCGTAAGAGTTCCCGTATAAGTCTGGTACATCGTCGTGGGTTTGAACTTTACTTTTATGTACCTCATTTCACCGAGAGGTACCGACGTCGGAACGCTCTCAACTATGAACTGCGATAAATTCGAAACCGCTGAACTTATCGTAAGCGCGGTATTTCCGTAGTTCATAACTGCTATGTAATAACTCGTCGTGTCGTTCGCCGCGACAGTGTCAAATTGCACGTTGTAGGGCGCGGCGGATATCTTCGCTTTCGGCGTCGAGTTCAGAGTCGTGTATACGCTCGCTATCCTGTCAACAAGCTCGGGATGGTCTATGAACGGATTGTAAGTGTTCTGCGCCGTATGTATTCTCGTGTTTCTTAATCTTTCCTTCGCGTCAACTGTATCGAGCACATTCCACTGACGAAGTGTGTTTTCCTGCTTCAGTGACATGAAAGTTCCGAAACTCGTAGGATAAGTCACGCAGAAATAGAACAGGCTGCGCGCCACGTTGCCTTTGTGGACATCGCGCGGCTCAAACACTATCTCATTCGTGGAATCGCGTCCGAGCTTTGAACCGCCGTTCTGCCAGGTAATATTGGCAACCACCTTGCCGAACGGATAATTCGACCTGTAGCTGTTAGCCGTTTCGTCTGTCGGATAAAGATGAAATAAATCGCAGACCATTGGCTCGTTTGAGTTGAAAAAACTCTGCGGAAGTGTGTGCTCGCAATTGAAATTCTGATTTGTTGCCTCGGTTCTTGTTCTCACAACCGCTTTTCTTCCCGTGTATATGCATTCAATAGTATCGGGCGATTCGTAATGATCGATTGTACCGTACATAGCGTCGCGGGCAGTGTTGTAAGTAAGCGATATGTGCCCTGTCGTCGTGAATGTCTTTATCGCGCTTTTTAACGCCTCGTCATACAATCCCTGCGAGAATGCATAATATGACTCGGGATATTTTGCCGTACCGATAAGATAATATACAAGAGGATATTTCAAACCCCTTGTTTCAAATATGAAAAAGTCCCTGTAGGTTACGTTCTGATTTGTCTTGAAAAGGACTGTAACAAGCACGCTGTCATTAGGATTTATGCTGAACGGAGTCGTCGTGAAATAAAACTGCGACAGCAGCGTCCTTATTCCGGTCACCTGAATTGTCCTGTTTGATGGATTTCTTACGTAAAACGATTTGGAACCCTGTACTTTTGTAATCACCGTATCCACCTTAACTGTCGGAGGCGTAAACTGTGCATCGGCAAGCTTGAAACTTAACAACAATAGAATTAATAACGCTTTTTTCATTAACTATATATTTTGATGTATGAGTATTATTTGTATATCCTTAAACTTTTCGCTCAGATGCTGCGACAATTTTTCCGCAGAATATACCGAGCGGTGCCTTCCCCCCGTACAGCCGAATGACACCATTAAATCTGTGAACTCCCTCTCTTTGTATTTTTCAACCGATTTATCTACTATTTCGTTGACATTTCGAAGAAAATCGGTCATTTCCGTCTGTTTTTCGAGAAAATCAGCCACTTTTTGGTCTTTTCCTGTCAGAATCTTGTATTCTTCGTATTTTCCGGGATTGTGTATAAACCGGCAATCGAACACAAATCCGCCCCCGTTTTTAGTGTTATCCGCAGGAATTCCACCGTAAATGTAACTGAATGAATATATTCTAACTTTTAACAAACGTTTTACGTAAATTAATAAACCCTGATTTTCAGGATTTGAAAGATAAACAATTATAACCAAAATTTAAGTGGAAAAAAACTATGGACCATGCACTTATTACAACAGCATTTGAAATTGACGGATACAGGATCGTGAGGAATCTTGGTATCATAAGAGGAATTACCGTGCGTTCAAGAAATATGTTCGCCACAATCGGAGCCTCACTCCAGACGCTTGTGGGCGGAAACATTACGCTCTTTACACAACTCTGCGAAAAAACCAGAAGCGAATCATTCGAACTGATGGTGCAGCATGCGGAGGAACTGGGGGCAAACGCGATTATCGGAATGAGATATGACGCCAATGAAGTCATGTCGGGTGTGACCGAAGTCCTCGCTTACGGGACGGCGGTGGTAGTCGAAAAGATTTAAGACACATTTAATACTTCGGTAAAAACGGGAATACGACCATTGTATTCCCGTTTTGCTTTACCGTTATGTGTACATTGCGAAACTTATGCCTGCGCCTTTTTCTTTCTGAAGAAAAACTTCTTTATCAGCCATACAATAACGAATACGAACACAAACACCGGAATCAGAGCTATCAGTATCGTTATCGAATAAGCGAGAACATTCGTAAACCCCTTCAGACCTTTCTTAACCGCCTGGCCGAGTTCGTAGAAGAATCCTCCGCCCGATGAAGTGTCGAGAAGCGAAGGCTCGTAAACGGATACGGTTAGAGTCGACAGATCCGACTGCGATTTTAAAAGCTTCATCCTGCCTTCTATGCTCTCTATCTTCTGTCTCACCGAAGCAAGCTTTTCTTCAACTTCAATCACCTCTGTAAGCCTCGACGCCTTGTCGTTGAGAAGCTTGATTAACCTCTCTTCGAGCTCCTTCTGTGTCTTCAGCCGCGCCTCGAGGTCGACATATTCTTCTGTAATATCGCTTGCATTGACGTTCTGCGACATTACCTTTCCGAAACCTGTTACATCCGCTATAAGCGCGTCGAACTTATCGGCGGGTACCTTCAGCGTCAGCGAACCGTATTTCTTACCGCTGGAATACTGGTTTGAAGTCGAGTTCGAGACATATCCTCCGAATTTTTTCACGCTCTCGTTGAGCTTTGCTTCCGCATCTTCAAACTTGTCGACTTCGAGGTTCATCGTTCCTGTTTTTATTATCATTCTCTGCTGTTTCGCGTCGGGGATCTTGTCGTCCTGTATCTTGTTCGTCACCTGTTCCATCGTTATGCCTGACGACTTGACGTCCTTTTTCGTTTCTTCGCTCTTCGTCTGTCCGGGCATATTTGTCGTAGTGTTCGGCAGAGGCGACTGCTCCTTATCAGAAAACTGCTTTTCACAGCCCGCAAAAACAAATAAAACAAGGGCTAATGCGAGGAAAATTGGTCTGATTTTCATAGTGTTTTTTAATTTTGATACTAAATATAGAAAGAATTGTTCCTCAATAACATACTGAACGAATAAAAAGCCCGCCTTGTTTTAGTATTTCGAAACTAAAAAACGAATAAATGAAGAATTTTCAGGTAATGATTTTTAATTCGATAATACTTATCGGACTCGGTATTTACGGCTATGTTATTTCGGGCAGCCCGACGTCATTCATCTCGGTAGCAATCGGCGCTGTTCTGCTGATACTGGCCTTTCCGGTCAGAAAAGATAACCACGTCGCGGCGCATATAGCCGTAGGACTAACGGGACTCTCAATGATAATTTTCTTTGTTGTGGGATTCCTAAGGAGCAATAACATCATTCTCGTTATGGCGGTCGTCACTCTCATATCCTTCATCTTCTACATCTCTGATTTTCTGAGAAGAAAAAAGGAAAGAGAGTCAAACAGTTAACATTTAACAATTAGCATTTAACAATTAGAGAAGAGCTTTGTTTATGTAATTTACTTAGAATTACTAATTACTAATTATTAATTGAATAAAAAAGCCCCGCGGAAAGCGGGGCTTTTTTTTCCAATCTTATAAATAATCACTTCCTGATTACAATTCCCTTAGAGCCTACATTCTCATAAGACATGTTATCCAGGCCGAATTCTTTTTTGCAAAGTTCCGTGAATACTTCTTCCGAATTATCGAATCCGAAGTCGACACCGAATGCTTTCGCAATCTGCTTCAGGATCTTCCATGTCGGTCTCGCGTTGAACCTTACATCTTTCGTCCATCTGTCGTTCGGAGCGCCGAATTTATCGAGCCTCGACATAGAAAACTCGCCCAGAAGCCTCTCCTGTTCGAGCGTCGCGACTGCAGGTCTTATTCTCTGCACCCTGCCTTCGAAATTCATGAACGTTCCGTTGATTTCAGCATACGCCGATTCGGAAAATACAACGTCTGCATTTTCGGCTGCAAAACTGTTTTTCGTGTTCAGATGAAAAACAAACGACTGAACACTTGCCAGGTTCGCCTTGCTTAACCCCGCCCTTTCTATATCGTCGTTTATCACATATACAGCTTTGTATTTGCCCGAAGAAAGATCGCTCATAGTCTTTTCGCTTACGGGCTTTATTCCCATCGCTTCAAGCCCTGTCGCGTTCGGAGTCCTGTCGGCTTTCCTCAATAAGTCATCCGCGAAACCAGCGTCTATGCCCGGGATATAAACAACATCTTCCGAGCCGAACACTTCTCTTGCAAATTTCTTCAGAGCGTAATTGTCCTCAAGAGTCGAATAAGGCGATGCGATGAAGAGAATATGCTTCTTCATACCGGTCAGAACAGATACCGATTTCGATACAGCTTCTTCCCAGTCAGTCGAAACAAGCTTGCCGCCTTTTTCTTCCGCTTCCTCGGGCCTCACCATAGGAGAAACCACCCTCGTGTTTTCGTCGTTTACAAACTTGT
Organism: uncultured Ignavibacteriota bacterium; assembly: GCA_903831845.1. Lineage (GTDB taxonomy): Bacteria > Bacteroidota > Ignavibacteria > Tepidaquicellales > Tepidaquicellaceae > CAIKZJ01. The sequence continues at coordinate 4,490 of CAIKZJ010000226.1, read as the reverse complement.
ATGTTCCCAGCCTGCCTTCGTCGCACATCCACCACTGATTAACGCTTTCGTTCTGCCTCGGCTCGAGCCTGAGAATTTCGTTCTTCCTCACGCCGACGATCGTATTGCAGCCTCTCGAACATCCCGTGCATACGCTGTCGGTAAACGACATGTCCCACACTCTGGAACGGAACCTGAAATGCTTTGATGTGAGAGCGCCCACCGGGCATATGTCGATTACGTTCATCGAATACGGGTTGTCAAGCTCTTTTCCCGGGAACGTCGTTATAGTGACTTTTTCCCCGCGCTGTATGAACGTCAGCTGCGGCTCTTTCGCCACTTCGTCGCAGAACCTGATGCATCTCGAACAGCTTATGCACCTTTCCCTGTCGAACATCACGTTCGGTCCAAGAAGTATTCTCTTGTCCTTGTGATTTTTCTCCTCGTCGAACCTCGATACACCCTTGCTGTATTTGAATGCGTAATCCTGAAGCTTGCATTCGCCCGCCTCGTCGCATATCGGACAGTCAAGCGGATGGTTTATGAGCAGAAACTCCATCACCGCGTTCTGCGCGGTAATGACTTTTTCCGACTTTGTGTGAACCACCATTCCTTCCGCCGCCTGCGTGGAACAAGCTATCGCGAGCTTCGGAAGCTTTTCAATTTCAACAAGACATATCCTGCAGTTGCCCGAAACGCTTAATCCCGGATGCCAGCAGAAATGCGGAATCTTTATACCCGCTGTCTTAGCGGCTTCGATTATAGTCTGCCCCTGGACAAACTCAACCTCGGCATTGTTAATCGTGAATTTCGGCAATGATTATAAATTTATTTTATGTTCTAAACGCTGTATTCGTCAGTTATATCCGTCTGACCCTTCATAGTCAGGAAACGGAACTCGGACAATGGAAGATTCTCATCAACTTCCAGTTTGATAATCGTCCTGTACTTTATGCATAACAACAAAATCTTATTAATTATTCCGCTCGTCAGGTAATGCTTTATAAGCGGATTGACGCGCATCCTTAAAAACGCGCTGCCGCCCGCACCCCTGTACCTCTGAAGGCCTGTCTCAATTTCCGTCATGAATGCCATCTTCGACTGTACGCGGCCGGAACCCTTGCACATCGGGCAGTCGTTCTTCACCCTGTGAATGATGCTCTGCCTTATTCTCTGCCTCGTAATCTGCACGAGCCCGAAATCCGTCATCGGCAGGACTGTGATTTTCGCCCTGTCTTTCCTGAATTCCTTCTTCAATTCCTCGTATAGCTTGCGCTTGTTGTGGTCATCGTAAAGGTCGATGAAATCAACGACGATGATTCCGCCTATGTCGCGCAGCCTCAGCTGCCTTGCCAGCTCTTTGGCCGCTTCAAAATTTATTTTGAGCGAATTGACTTCCTGGTCCTTCGATTTGGCGTACTTGCCGCTGTTCACGTCGACAACTGTCATTGCTTCAGTAGTCTCGATTACTATGTAACCCGAATTCTTCAGCCAGACTTTCTTGTTGAGCGATTCGTCAATCTGCTTCTCGATGTTGTAAACGTCGAATATCGGAGCAGACTTGGAGTAATATTCTATTTTGTCGGAAAATTCGGGCGATGTCGTATCTACGTACGCTTTGATTTCCTTGTAGAGTTTCTTCGAATCGATAAGCACCCTCACAACATCGTCCCTGAACAAATCCCTTACGACGGAATTGGTCGTCGAAACGTCTTTGTAAAGTATCGCGGGTGGTTTCAGAGACTTCGCTTTGTTCTGAATCTCGTTCCAGGTGTTGATGAGTTTGTTGAGGTCGTCGCGTATCAGGTTCTCGTCCTGCCCGGCCGCCACTGTTCGTATTATAAGTCCGTTACCCGGCGGGAGCACCGATTTTACGATGCTTTTCAGCCTTCTGCGTTCCTTGTAATTGTAAATCTTCTTGGAAACGCCTATGCGTTTGTTGAACGGAAGCATTACAAGATACCGTCCCGGCAGCGAAACTTTTGAAGTGACGCGGACGCCCTTGTTGCCGACGGGCTCTTTAATAATCTGCACGATTATATCCTGACCGCGCTCTATGTTAACATGCGGCCTTCCGCCTCTTCCGGTCGATACCGGCCTGGCGTTTACAATCTCTTCTTCGTCGTCATCTTCATCGTCAACGTCCTCGTCTTCACCCAGAATCGAGGAATAATCATCTATCGATGTGTCAATGTCGGAAAAATGAAGAAATGCGTCCTGCGGAAAACCGACGTTAATGAATGCCGCTTTTATTCCCGGCATAACCTTGGCTACCTTGCCCCAATAGAGATCGCCGACGTTGCGGCTGAGATCGGGACTCTCGGAGAAAAGTTCTACTAACTTGTTTTCTTCGGTAATGGCAATCCTGACTTCATACGAAGTAGAATTGATTAAAATCTCTTTTTTCATTTAGCACTAATATTTTCAGTCAAACAATTATGAATTCATTGAAGCCAGGAACTCTTTGTTCGATTTAGTGCCGCGCATCTTTTCAAGAATGAACTCCATCGCCTCGACGGGGTTTAGGTCTGCCGTGATTTTCCTCAGCAGATACACCCTGTTGAGAACTTCCGGAGCCAGAAGAAGCTCTTCTTTTCTCGTACCTGAACGGTTGAGATCGAGCGCCGGGAATACTCTTCTGTCGGACAGCCTTCTGTCGAGAACGCTTTCCATGTTTCCCGTGCCCTTAAACTCTTCAAATATGACTTCATCCATGCGGCTTCCCGTTTCGATGAGCGCCGTAGCTATGATGGTCAAGCTTCCGCCCTCGTCAATTTTTCTTGCCGCGCCGAAGAATCTCTTCGGCTTGTGAAGCGCGTTAGCGTCAACACCGCCCGATAAGATCTTTCCGCTGTGCGGAATTACGGTGTTGTGCGCTCTTGCAAGACGCGTTATGCTGTCGAGAAGTATTACAACGTCCTTGCCCGCTTCAACGAGCCTTCTTGCTTTCTGAAGAACGACTTCAGAAACCTGTACGTGCCTTTCAGGCGGTTCGTCGAACGTTGAACTGATTACTTCCGCTTTAACGCTTCTCTGCATGTCCGTTACTTCCTCAGGCCTTTCGTCGATGAGGAGAACGATTAAATGCACTTCAGGATGATTTCTGGTCAGACTGTTCGCGATTGTCTGAAGAAGTATTGTCTTGCCGCTTTTTGGCGGGGATACGATTAATGCCCTCTGGCCTTTGCCGATGGGCGTGAACATGTCCATTATCCTCATTGAGTACTCTGAAGGCACTGTTTCAAGTGTGAATCTTTCGATCGGATAAGTTGGAGTCAAATTGTCGAACAGAATGCGGTCCCTGATTTTCTCCGGATCGCCGAAGTTTACTTCTTCCACCTTAAGAAGCGCGAAAAATCTTTCGCCTTCCTTCGGAGGCCTGACCTGACCGCTGACTGTGTCACCGGTCTTTAATGAAAATTTCTTGATCTGAGACGGCGATACGTATATATCGTCCGGTGACGGCAGATAGTTGTAATCCGCCGACCTTAAAAATCCGTACCCGTCGGGCAGCACTTCGAGTACCCCCGCGGAAAACGCAAAACCGTCTTTTTGAGTCTGCGCCTCAATAATCTTAAATATAAGTTCCTGCTTTTTCAGATCGCTGTAACCCGTTAATTTCAGTTCCTTAGCGATTTGAACAAGCTCAGATACTTTCTTTGTCTTTAAATTCTCAAAATTCTGAGCAATTAAGTCGTCTTTTGAATTCGTACCCATATAATTAGTTTACTGCCTTTCTTTGGATTATTTTTTATGGGGTATTTTATAAAAATACGGTTTCTATCTATTTTTGATTATTTCTGCAAAATATGAAAAAACACATTATCAAATTTTGAAGTAACAAAACTGGAGAGCGATAAATGATTTCCCAGATGTTCATTTTAATTTAATATCAATATATCTTACAATCAAGCGAAAAATCAAAAAAAACAAATGCCGTAAAAACACACCCGTTTTCTATGTATTTTCACGCAATTTCCCCTGTTTTTCAACAAAAATCCACTCCAATACCTACAAGTCTTTTTGATTTTTGCTTTGCATTTTTGATTTTTTATTTTTGAAATTTGATATTTTTTATGATTCCCGCCTGTTAACCAGATATATCCCCGTCAGCACAAATATTCCGCCGATAATCTGGTTCCACCCGGGCACTTCACCCAGAAAAGGTATCGCCAGCAATGCCGTCACTACTGCCTGTGAAAGCAGCGATACAGAAACATTCGACGCCTTCATGTGACCGAGCGCGTAATTAATCAAAAGCCAGCCGCCAAGATGCGATATCACACCCAAACCGAGCAATGCCAGCCATGTCCTCGTTGAAAATCCTGTCATCACTGAACCGAACGCGAGATTTATAATCAGAAGAACAATGACAGTTGATATCGTGGAAACCGACATGAACGTCAGAGTGTCCGTCTTCCCCCGCGCTATCTGCGTCGTCAGCAGATAAACGGCGTAAAAGAAACTCGCGCATAAAGCTATCATATCACCGGTATTGAATTTCAGATGCG
>CAIKZJ010000225.1 GCA_903831845.1 uncultured Ignavibacteriota bacterium | reverse complement strand
TCCGGAGAGGCTTACGCGCAGACTATTAAAGGAAAAATAATTGACGCTTCCAATTCCGATGTTCTGTCGGGAGCAGTAGTGAAAGTTATCAATACGAAATACGGCGCCATAACGGATCTGGACGGAACATATTCCATTGACCTCCCTCCCGGGAAGTATGAATTGAGAATATCTTTCATTGGCTATGATGAAAACGTTATTAAGGATGTGAATGTGATTCAGGGTAACGTTACGAGAATTGATGCCGCGCTTCAGATTGACGGTCTAACGACAGAGACCATTATTGTAGAAGCCAACACTTCCTTGTCCAATGAGCAGGCGCTTCTTACCGAACAGAAAAATTCAGGCAAAGTACAGGACGGTATATCTGAACAGCAGATAAAGAGAGCGCCGGACGCCGCGGCTTCAGACGTGCTGAAAAGAGTAGCAGGTATATCGGTAGTCGGCGGGAAGTATGTTTTTGTAAGGGGAACGTCGGAAAGATACAACAACACGATGCTTAACGGAGTACTGCTCCCTTCCACCGACCCGGATAAAAAATCTTTCTCTTTCGACCTGTTTCCGTCAAATCTTCTGGAAAATGTTATTATTTCAAAAACGTTTACGCCCGATCAGCCGGGCAATTTTTCGGGAGGCCTCGTACAGATAACAACGAAAGATTTTCCCGACGCGCTTACTTACAATCTGAGTTTTTCCGGCTCATATGATGACAAGACGAGCACGAAAACTTTTTATGATTACAGCGCGGGAGAAAAGAAAACTCTTTTCATGAATCTGGGTATCGATAACACAAGATCACTGCCATCGGGTTTTCCTGTAAACCAGTTGAAAAATTCCAATTACAGCAGAGAGCAAATAAGGGATTTCGGCAGAATGCTTGATAACAACTGGGAACAGATTAACGGAAAAGCCCCTCTCAACAGCGGATTCCAGTTCTCCGTTGGCAATGCTTTTAAATTATCGGAAATACCCATCGGGTTCCTCGCCGCGTATTCTTATAAATCCAATTTTACCAATAACGAAGTAATAAGAACGGATTATAACTCCGACAACACAAAACTGTCCGATTATTCAGGAAGGAATTCTGAATACTCCACACTGTGGGGCGGGCTTTTAAACCTAAACGCGAAGCTGGGACTTAACCATAAAGTCAGTTTCAAGTCCGCGTTCACGTTTAATTCGGAAGACGAGACAGAATACTACGAAGGCTTTGTTAACGGAACGAGCGGTTCAGACGCCTTCGACAGGCAGTTGTTCGTCACGAAATTCACTCAGAGGTCTCTGTCTTCCATGCAGTTGTTCGGTGACCATTACATGTTCGACAGACTGAAATTCGACTGGGCGCTTTCTTACTCGCAGTCCGTAAAGAATGAGCCTGACATGAAGACGATGACTTACCAGCGTGAACTCGGGTCATCGGATAAGTATTATGCCGCAATTAATCCAAACTTCGGGAACACATACGCCGGCGGCAGGTTTTATTCCGACCTGAACGACATAAACAGGAGCGCTGCATTCAATCTGGAAATTCCGCTTAAAATTAGAATACCGTTTACAGATAATAACGCGCCGGCAATTAAACTTAAAGCGGGCAGCGTGCTGAACACAGTAAACAGGAATTTCGGAGCAAGAAATTTCGGAGTCGGATATTACATCGGAATGCCCTTCGACGTGCTCTATCAGCCGATTGATAGAATATTCTCCTCCGAAAATTTCGATGTGAATCGACTTTTTTACGACGAACTCACTACCGAAACGGACAAATACAGCGCGGGGGAGAACAACTATGCCGGTTATCTAATGGCGGACATACCGGTTAACAAATTCAGATTTATTATCGGAGCCAGACTCGAAAATAATGAACAGAAGGTTAATACGCTCGGCATAGTCGGCAACAAAATCACAAACAAACTGATAACAAACGATGTGCTACCCTCAATAAACGCGATTTACAGATTGAACGACTTCTCGAACATAAGGGCAGCATATTCACAAACAATATCAAGACCCGAACTCAGGGAAATCGCTCCTTTTTCGTACGTCGATTTTGTCTCGGGAACTCTCGTAATCGGTAATTCCGTAGACCTTCACAGAACCCTGGTCAGAAACTATGATTTAAGGTACGAAATATTCCCCGGCGCTGGCGAGATAATTTCTCTCAGCCTGTTCTATAAGACTATTGACGCGCCAATCGAAGAAATTTTCATCCCTACGACGACGAACAGGATAAAATCTTTCGCGAACGCTCCAGACGGCGCGCATAATTACGGCATGGAAATCGAAATCAGAAAAAACCTCGGGTTCTTAAGCAAAGAACTGTCATACTTTTCAATTAACGGAAATCTTTCTTTAATATCCTCAAATATCGACCTTACGAACCTGACATCCACGGCAACAACCAAGAGCAGAAGAATGCAGGGTCAGTCGCCTTACATGATCAACTTAGGATTATATTACGATAATTTCAGGGCGGGCATGAGCGTAAATTTAAGTTACAACAGGTTCGGCGACAGGATTTCCGAGGTCGGTCTCAACGGTTTTAACGACATCCGCGAACTTGGAAGAGATATGCTCGATTTTTCAGTCTCAAAAAACCTCTTCGGAAGAATGGAGGCAAAGTTCGGGATAAAGGACATGCTCAATCAAAACCGCAGATTCGTGCAGGAGATTCTCGGAAAGGATGAGACGGTCAGGCAATACAATTCGGGAACAGTTTATACATTAACATTAACTTATAAATACTAATAAAACTCTTGAAAGGAGAAAAATGAAAAAGGTTATTCCTGTTTTAATCGCGCTGTTGTTGCTTACTGTATCGGGTTACACTCAGACGTGGGATTCGACAACAATGAACAACAACAACATAACATCCAACTTAACTCTTAACGCGTCCACGAGATATATTCTCAAAGGATTCGTTTATGTTAAAGCGCCCGCAACTCTCACAATTCCGGCGGGCACCGTAATCTACGGAGATAAATCCACTACCGGCACGCTGATAATCGAAAGGGGCGCCAAGATTAACGCCAGCGGAACATCATCGCAGCCGATAATATTCACAAGCCGCATCGCTGCAGGCCAGAGAGGACCGGGCGACTGGGGCGGAATAATTCTGCTCGGCAAAGCTTCGATAAACACTGTCAGCGGAGCGGATACTGCCGCAATTGAAGGGCTGCCGACTTCCGTTACGCCTGCATACTACGGCGGACACGACGACGCAGACAATTCCGGAATAATGAGATACGTGAGAATCGAGTTTCCCGGAATCAATCTGACAGGTGTCAGCGGTAACGAAATAAACGGTCTTACGATGGGAGGCGTAGGAAGCGGAACGACTCTGGAATACATACAGGTAAGTTATTCCGGCGACGACTCTTTCGAGTGGTTCGGCGGAACAGTGAACTGCAAGTACTTTATCGCTTATAAGGGAGTCGACGATGACTTTGATACCGACAACGGATTCAGGGGCAAATGTCAGTTCTTTCTCGGAGTAAGGGACAGTAACATAGCCGATATCAGCGGTTCAAACGGTTTCGAAAGCGATAACAATGCAAACAGTCCGAGCAACATTAACAATCCGAGAACAATGCCCGTATTTTCAAACGTTACGTTCATCGGTCCGAAAAGAACTTCATCGACGCCGATCAACGCCAATTTTAAAAGAGCAGCGCACATCAGAAGAAACTCAAAACTCAATTGCTTTAACTCCATACTGATGGGTTATCCTGTAGGACTGTATCTCGATGGAACTGGAGTAGCGGCTGCGTGTCTGAACGATTCGCTAAAACTTAAGAATCTTATAATTGCCGGCTGTCCGACGATTGCAGACACTGCGGCAATGAACGGAAACGGTTTCAACGCCTTGAACTTTTTCAACACTGCTGCGTTCCAAAACAGGTCGTACACGAATAACACCGACGTGATGCTGACAAATCCTTACGGATATGAAAACGGAGGCAGTTGGATTCCTTTAGCCGGTTCACCCGCATTGACAGGCTCAAGTTTCACCTGGGCGCCTCTTACGGACCCGTATTTTACTGCAACCACGTATGTGGGAGCATTCGGAACATCGAATTGGACATCGGGATGGTCGCAGTTCAACCCGGTGAATTATGTAATCGGAATAAACAGGATATCATCAGAAATACCTTCAACATTCAGCCTGGGACAGAATTATCCGAATCCCTTTAATCCGTCCACGACAATTAAGTTTGATATACAGAAATCAGGTTTAGTAACACTTAAGGTTTATGATGCAACCGGTAAGGAAGTGCGCAGCCTTGTAAACGAAAAACTCGGAACAGGTACTTACGAGTACAATTTCAACGCTTCAAATCTGAACTCGGGAGTGTATTTCTATAAACTTGTCAGCGGTAATTACAGCGAAACGAGGAAAATGCTGTTGGTAAAGTGATACTTTTATATGAGTGTTTTATAATAATCCTTCATATCCCGAAAGTCCTTTGCGAAAGCAAAGGACTTTCTCTTTATATTATTTCACGACTATATTCACCATCTTATTTTTCACGACAATTATTCTCACGATATCTTTACCCATTATATGCTTTTTCACAGACTCATCGTCGAAAGCCGCCTGTTCGAGGTCTTTCTCGTTCATATCGACGTCGACGCTTTTCTTAGACCTGACTTTTCCGTTCACGGAGAAAGCCACGGTTATCTGTTCCGCTTTGGTGTAATTTTCGTCATACTCGGGCCAGGTATGGTACGCAAGCGATTCGGAGTGACCGAGTCTCTGCCAGAGTTCTTCCGATATATGCGGAGCGTAGGGCGAGAGAAGAAGTAAGAACTTCTCAACCACTTCCCTGCTGACCTTTTCAAGTTTATACATTTCGTTCACGAAAATCATCATCTGCGCGATTGAAGTGTTGAATTTCATATCGCCGTCTTCGATATCGTGAGTCATTTTCTTAATCGTCGAATGAATGAGTTTCTTTTCGTCTTCCGTCGGCGCGTCGTTCACAATTTTCGAATTTATTTCGCCCGTTCTGTCGTCGACGACAAGCCTCCAGACACGGCTTAGGAACCTGTGCAGTCCGGCTATGCCTTCGGTGCTCCAGGGTTTCGTGGCTTCGAGCGGACCCATGAACATTTCGAACATCCTCATCGAGTCGGCGCCGAATTCGCGAATCATATCGTCGGGATTGATAACGTTGCCTCTCGACTTGCTCATCTTGACGCCGTCTTCGCCGAGTATCATTCCCTGATTGAAGAGAACGTTGAACGGCTCCTGCGTCGTGACGTAACCGAGGTCGAAAAGAACCTTGTGCCAGAAACGCGCGTAGAGCAGGTGAAGCACGGCGTGCTCCGAGCCGCCTATATAAAGGTCGACGGGCATCCAGTACTTTTCCTTTTCTATGTCGCAGAATATATTATTGTTCTTCGGGTCGATATAGCGCAGATAGTACCAGCACGAACCCGCCCATTGCGGCATCGTGTTGGTTTCACGTTTTACTTTCGCGCCTGTTTCGGGGTCGGTCGTGTAGAGCCAGTCTTCGATAAGCGAGAGCGGCGATTCGCCCGTCTTGCTTGTCGTGTAGGAACTTACCTGCGGGAGTTTCACGGGCAGGTCCTCTTCCTTGAGGGCTTTAATCTTTCCGTCATCGAAATGTATGAGCGGGAAAGGTTCGCCCCAGAATCTCTGTCTCGAGAAAAGCCAGTCGCGCAGACGGTAATTTGTGTTCCTTCTGCCAATGTTTTTTTCCTCGAGC
>CAIKZJ010000224.1 GCA_903831845.1 uncultured Ignavibacteriota bacterium | reverse complement strand
GCCCATGTGCCGCAGGTTATAAGGTCACCGAACCAGTGATGCGAAAACTCATGACCTGCAACCCATACATTCCAGGAATTGGGCGATATTTTTATCAGTGTCTGATTCTCCATGTTTCCGAGCTTGATTGAATCGCCGTTTGCAAACCCGATTTTTTCGAAAGCATAATCGCCGAAAAGCTGAGAGTAAAAATCCGCAATCAAATTAATTGAATCCCTGACGTTCACGGGATTCTCCCAGGAGTTATAATAAATTCTTACAGGAAGACTGTCCGACGGGCTTGAATATTTATGCCAGTATTTAGTTGTCAGTCTGTAATTAATACTTCCGGCAAGCGCTACAAGATAGGTTGACATCGGATCCCGGCTTACCCAGTGATAATAAACCGAATCACCTGTACGCAGGGAATCTGCAAGTCTGCCGTTTGAACCCAGAAGAACATTCGAGGGCACTTTTACAGATATGTCAGTTAATGCTTTATCAGAGGGTTTGTCCCAGCACGGGAACCATTTCCGTGCACCTTCGGGTTCGCAATCAGTAAAAACAATTCCCCGGTTTACAAGGAATGCCGTGTCCTGAACATCGTTGTGCCTGTAAAATATTTTTATTCCGAGAGTCTCGCCCGGATTGTATGTCCTGTCAAGATTCACAGTTATCACATTCTGGGAATGCGTGTATGTTAATCTCGCATTCGACAATAAAGTGACCGAATCGGTTGTCAGCGAATAATTATTCGCATTCAGCCTGATATAATTCAACGTGGAATCAATCTTTATATTCATTGTATTTACCGCGCTGAACGACTTCGGATACGGCGGTTTGAAACACGTGTAGCAATTGATTTCCAGTTTATAACTCAACACATCATAAGAATGCTTCGGTCCGCCAGTATAACCGTATACGGGTACAGAAAATATCAAAAGGATAAAAGAAGCAATAAATTTTCTGTAATACATTCTGAATACGTTATATTAAATGTAATTAAACGGACCTCACCAAAGGAGGTCCGTTTCTTTATTTTATAACAACCATTTTTTTGATTTGAGTATTTTCTCCCGCCTTCAGCATATAAAAATAAACACCGCTCGCCAAATCGCCCGCGCTGAACATTACGATGTAATCGCCCGCGTTCTGCCGGCCGCTTGCAAGAGTTCGGACCTCCCTGCCGAGCAGATCATAAATCTTCAGGCTCACATCCCCGTCCTTCGGTATCGAGTATGAAATGCGCGTCGAGCCGTTGAAAGGATTGGGATAGTTCTGCGAAAGCCTGAATGATAAAGGAATTTCATTACCTGTTGCGCTCACTGAAGTTTTTATCATAAAACTGATGCACCAGTATGAAAGCGTCCCCGTGTTTCCTCCTGCAAGATCAAGTACTCTTAACACCCATGTACCCGCGACAGGTTTATTATTCATCTCTGACATAGACCCCTGAGGTTTGTAAGTTCCCGTAAACGGCGGAGTGCCCTGTGTTATTGATACTGAAGCGTCAGGATCGAAGGTTGTGTAGAAATAATTTCTTCCGCCCTCCCCGTTCCTGTTACTGAGTGTTATAACACCTGTATTCGAATTCAGCAGCTGTATAAGAAGATCTCCGTCGTTAGCATGATACAATGTAAGATTTAAAGAAGATTTCAATATATAGCCGGGATAATTCAATACTATGCTGTCCGAAGTCATTGAGTTGTCATGAATCGGCTTCGGAAGCGTAATGGAACAGGAATTTACTGACGAAATTACTTCATAATAATTAAAATCTGGCGGAGGTATCGTTCCGGGCGGATTAAGGCCGCTTCCGCCTATTGGATAAGTCACGGACGAAATTCCAGCTTCATCCTGAAGCGCAAAATAATAATAAATTCTTGTCGGCGGAGGCTGACCAGGGATCAGGAATTTCACCGTATCGTTACCGGAATAAAATGGTTCAAGCACCGTAAAATTTCCCGTATTAATTCTGTAATATACTCTCGCTGCGTTGCTGCCCGTTCCCGTCGGCTCGGTACTTTCTATGTGATATGCAAGAGTCTTCGATGATGTGTCAGTGTAAGTCGGCACGGGGGTATGCCTTACGCTGAGCATGAAATCCCGGTCCCAGGCAACAAGAGAGATAAGAGCCGCCTTTATGTTGTTAGTCATGAATCCGAGATTCAGTTTATCGAAAGTCTCCGATAAGGTGTGATAATATGTGTTGAAGTTGTGCTCTATCAGGAACAGGCCTTTGTATCCTTTTTCCCAGAAAGGCAGGTTATCGCTGGCAGTCGTCTCACTAAGCAATTCGTACGGTATGAGGTTCAAATGATAAATTTCGCAGAGGTTCATGTAGCAGGATGACAGATGTACCGATATATTGTTCGTGTTAACCCTGTACCTTCCGGTATTCAGAGGATCGAATCCTATCATATCAAGATTAATTATCGCCATTATCGAATCGCCGCGCGCATACGCCGAATCGGCATAGGCGTAGCTTCCTATCATCCAGTCTTCCTCCTCGTCGAAAGCGATGAATTTAATAGTATAGTTAGTAGGATAATTTGCGAGTATTCTCGCGGCTTCGAGCACACCGCAAATGCCCGAAGCGTTATCGTCTGCGCCCGGAATAGTGTCTACCGAGTTCCGGCTGTAATTGTCGTAATGCGCAAATATCAGGAATTGTTTGTTAGGATACTTCGTACCTGTTTTTGTGGCGACTACGTTGATGCAGGTTGAATTGTTCGCCTGATACCGCGTGTTCAGTCCGAAACTGACAAATTTTTCGTATATATATTGAGCAGCGACCGGATTGAAAGGAGAAGTCGTTTTTCTTGATAATATTTTTACCGGATTCCCGCCGACGTTTGCCAAAGTATCACCGCTGAGTTCTTTGTCATATTTTCTTACCAGCTGGGCTGAAACAAGATTCTTAAGAGAATCTATTACCGGAATGAAAAAATTCTGCGAATACGCCTGCGTCGTCAGCGCGCAGATTAACGATAAAAGAAAAATTCTCTTTTTCATGACGGAATAATTTGATTGAGAAAATCTATTTTATTATAACCATCTTTTTAATTTCCGAATAATCTCCCGCATTGAGCCTGTAAAAATAAATTCCGCTCGGCAAATCTCCGGAACTGAACACCGCTATGTAATCCCCCGCTTTCTGCATGCCGCTTATCAGAGTCTTCAATTCCCTTCCGAGCATATCGTAAATTTTCAGGCTTACTTCTCCGTCCTTAAGTATTGAATAAGAAATTCTTGTCGAACTGTTGAAAGGATTGGGATAGTTCTGTGAAAGTTCATATTTCACCGGTGTCGTTTCCTCATTTACGGATATCGATGATTTTACCTGAAAGAGAATGCACCAGGAATCAATAGTTCCCTGATTTCCAGCTGCTGCATCGATCACCCTGAACACCCAGTTTCCGGAAACAGGAAAATCCCTGAAATTGCTTAATGGACTCTGCGGTTTGTACGGTCCGCTGAAAGGCGGAGAGCCCTGCGTTATCGAGAGCGCAGCGTCGTCATCGAAAGTGGTATTAATATAGTTTTGTCCGCCTTCACCGTTTCTTTGACTCAGATTTATATTATTACCGGAGTTAACCAACTGAAGTATCAAATCACCGTCGTTAGGATGTGTGATAGTCAGATTAACGGTAACCTTGTAAACATAACCGGACTGACTAATGGATATTGTGTCAGAAGTTATAGTATTGTCTGTAATCGGTTTCGGCAGCGTATTCGAACACTGGCTGTAATTGCTGTAGATCTGATAATAAAGAAGTGAAGGCGGAGGTGTAGTGCCGGGAGGATTTAATCCACCGCCTCCTGCCGGATAAGTCAGGACCCTTGTTCCAGAAGCATCCTGGGCGGCCAGATAATAACTTACTCTCGTGCCTTTCGGGAAACCCGGTATATGAAATTTGTACTGAGCTCCGTTAACTTCGTATGCCTGTACATAAGAATACTGACCGCTTTCAGCCCTGTAATAAAGTCTTGGCGCATTAACGCCCGTACCTGTCTGATTCGGGAAGAAAACATTTGCGGATGCGGTCCTCTGCGCAGTATCTGAAGTCGACTGAAGTGCAACGTGGTCAATGTAAGGCATCAATGAATCAATAATTGTGGTATAAACCTCGCAATTGCCGTAAAAGGCAAGCGGTCTTGGCCAGAGAGGTCTCACTTTGTTATTATATGCATCTATTGCTATGTATTCACCGATATAAAAAGTATTATTTATATTCGTGCTGCCTATTTTTACATTCATAAATGTATTTCCGCCGTCAGTGGAACGGGCAATATAAGGATTAGATATTGATGTCTGGTTGTTTCTCGAATCAAGGAATACAATCCAAACATAACCTGTAACGTTGTCGACGCAAACCCAGGGCGCATGCTGGTCATTTCCCGCGCCGTCGTCGTTTATTCTCATCGGCGCGCTCCAGGTACTTCCTCTGTTCGTGGATTTCACGAGCCAGATATCCTTATCGTTCACACCGTTTCTCTGGTCGGCAAAGGTTATATATATTGTGCCTCTGTACGGCGAATTCGAAATATCGCAGGCCATGACGGGAGACCAGTTCGAACGTCCTCCCAAACCGGTCCAGCCGCCTACCTGATTGCACACATATATATCATTATAAAGCCAGTTAACACCGGCGTTCGTAGAACGGTTGAACATAACCGTTTCGTTCAGAGGCCAGCATACATAGACTTCACCGTTCGGACCCGTGCAGGGAGACGTTCCTTCCGGTGACGAGTTATCGCTTCTTGCCGTTCCGGCAATTCGCGAAACATGCACCGGAATACTGAAACTCAGTCCTCCGTTTGTTGAACGGCAGAATTCAACCCAGCAGCTGTCGTTAGGATCATTGCTCGGATATTTGTCATAAAGATCCCATGTAACATAGATGTTGTTACCGTAAGGACTGTGAGACATATCGATGCACGCCATGGGCATGTCGTCCATCTTAGGCGCCATATGCGCGAATGTAGTGCCTCCGTCCCAGGTCCTGCCGCCGGTTATGGATTTGAATATAAGCATCTTATCCAGGTTCGGGCCCGGTATCTGCCAGTTTGCGCAGCAAATATAATAGAAGTTACCCAGCGTATCGACAAGAATAATCGGATCCGACCCCGGCTGCGCGGATGTGCTCGTAAGCGGTCCGCCACTCCAGTTGATGCCGCCGTTTGTGCTGTAGTAATATCCCATGATGGTCGTCAGCGGGCTGTAGTTCCCCATGACCCCCGCGACAATCTGATTCGTGTTCTTAGGGTTGATTTTCATGCTCAGTTCTGAGTGAAAATACTGTCCCGACTGATTTATTCTGCAACTCTGATACTGGGCTTCAGAAATTTGCTGCAACAGAAAAAGCAGCAGAACCGTAAATATTATTTTTCCAGTTTTCATAGCATTAATTTTATTTGATTAATACCATTCTTTTGATTTCAGATATATCACCGGTTCTGAATTGATAAAAATATATTCCGCTCGGCATATCCGCTGAATTGAATATAAGGGAATAATTACCCGCTTTCTGGAATTCGTTAACAAGCGTTCTCACCTCGCGTCCGAGCACATCGTAAATTTTTATTTCGACACCGGCGTTTTCAGGTATTGAATAATTTATTCTCGTGCTGCTGTTAAATGGATTGGGATAGTTCTGCGAGAGTTCGTATTTCACGGGCACCGTCTCTTCACCTGCGTAAACAGAGGTTGTGACCCTGAATTGCAGACACCAGTTTGTAAGTGTTCCTGTATTGCCTGCCACCGCGTCCGTAATACGAAGTATCCATTGATTTGTAAGCGTCATACCTTTAAATGTGGTCAGGCTTGTCATCGGCCTGAATGAACCCGTGAAAGGCGGAGTGCCCTGCGATATGGATACCGTTGCGTCGTCATCGAAGGTTGTGTTTATGAAATTCTGGCCTCCCTCGCCGTTTCTCTGCGCAAGATTCACTGCAGCGCTGCCCGGTATCTGAAGCTGAATAATCAGGTCACCGTCATTCAGATGATTCAAAGACAGATTTACTTTGACCTTAGCAATGTACCCGGGATAATTTACGGTAACAGTATCCCTTGTAATTCCTAAATCTGTAATCGGCTTCGGAAGTGTCGAGGAGCACTGACTGTAATCACCGTATATCTGATATGAGAAAAACGTCTGCGGCGGAACCGTTCCCGGCGGATTAATTCCGCTGCCGCCTGTCGGATATGTGCATACAAAATTCTCGATTGTATCCTGTGCCGCAAAATAATATTTAACGAGCGAACCCGCGGGTTTGCCCTGGATTGAATATTTAAATGTATCGTTTGCAGAATAATATGCATTAACATATCCGTATGACGCCTCATTATTGATTTTATAATACATTCTCGGCGAATTAGCGCCGCCGCTTGTCTTCATAGGCATCTTAATCACTACTGTAGCCGTTCTCGGCGTCGTATCCTGCGTCGAAGTAAGCGGCTTATGGGAGAAATAAGCCGTTTTATTCAGCGCAAAAGCCGTAAGCATGCCTATTGTGGGTTTGAGAAGATTCATCATGTACGGGATGTTCGCGTTAGCGTACGTATCCGTAATCTTATGATAATTGGGATTCAAATTTACGTAATACTCTGCAACGTTGTATACATGATACCCTCTTCTCATGAACGTAAGCTGATCGCTTCCGTAATTTTCGGAAGAATAATACACCTGTGTATATGCCGGTATATACCTGTTCGCCATGTATGAAAAAATACTTTGCAGGAAAACCGAATTCGTATCCGCTCCTGCCCAGAATCTGTTATACGAGCCGACATTATAAGCCAGCATATCCATGTTGATGTATCCTTTTATTGAATCATGCCTTGCATACGCCGAATCGACGTACTGTCCCGCGCCCCATATCGGCGTGCTTTCCTCTGCATCCCAGGCAGCGAATATTACAGTGTAATCAAGGTTCATTCCGGCAAGTATCCTTGCGGCTTCAAGAACTCCGCAGACACCGGAACAGTTATCGTCGGCGCCGTGAACCGTGTCATAAGGCCCGGGATTAACCGGCCAGAGAATATTATCGAAATGAGCTCCGATAATATAATACTGATTTGGAAACTTTGTACCCGGTTTTACCGCTAATACGTTCTGACAAAGCGTATCTATCACCTGAATACGCGCGCTAAGTCCGAAACTCTGGAATTTCTCGAGAATGTACTGCGCCGCAATATTGTTTGAAGGTGAATAAAAATATCTTGAATAGATAAGACGCGGCACGCCTCCGACAGTCGTCATAGTATCGCCGGTGAGGTCGCGCATGTATCTTATTATTCTTTGCTGCGAGATTTGATTCACGGCAGAATCAATCCTTGAATCGAACAGTACCTGACTGAAGGCATTAAAAGAAATGAAAAACAGCAGAGCTGAAAAAATTATTACTCTCTTCATATTCCCTCCTGATTTAGGCGGAGACGACAGAAGCAACAACTTTCCGCTTGTTAAATATAAGTCGGGCTTTTCTAATATGCAAGAAGAATATTATTTTGAATAATTGGGTATGCGCGCTCAATAATGGTTTTTCAGCAGCCCGGCTGCTCGCAGTCCTCATCCGGAGTCTCAAGTTCGAGCGTAACGTGGCGGATATTGCTGTGAAATAAAATATCCTTTATGTTTTTTTTGATGTTTTCCGATTTTAGAATATCATCTTTATCTTTCAGCATTACATGCATTGTCAATGCGTTCTCCGTCGTGCTCATAGCCCAGACGTGGAGGTGGTGCACTTCCTTCACCTCATCGATTTTCAGAATCGAATCCTTAATCCTGTCTGTATCGATTCCTTTTGGAACCGCGTCAGTAGAGAGAAACAGGCTCTCTTTGAAAAGCTCCCAGGTTGAGAACATAATTACAACAGCAATCGCAAGGCTGACTACCGGATCCACAACATGCCATCCGGTATAATGTATCAGCAGTCCCGATAATACCGCTCCGAAAGACACCAAAGCGTCTACTGCAAGATGAAGATACGCTCCTTTGATGTTGATATCCCTGTCCTTGTCTCTGAAGAAGAGCATTGCCGTAAT
The DNA here is from genome assembly GCA_903831845.1 of uncultured Ignavibacteriota bacterium. Classification (GTDB taxonomy): domain Bacteria; phylum Bacteroidota; class Ignavibacteria; order Tepidaquicellales; family Tepidaquicellaceae; genus CAIKZJ01. The sequence goes on along the minus strand of CAIKZJ010000224.1, from coordinate 2,654 downwards.
CGCGTTGATGAAAATTCCCGCGAACGCCACGGCCGATATGCTTAAACCCTGCGTCACCGGAGGCGCGGAGAATCTCTCAACGGCCTCCTTAATAATCCCTCCGGTCACGACTAGAAGTAGAACAGCGTTTATAAACGATGCCAGTATAGTGCTTCTTTTGAATCCGAAAGTGAAGCGCTTTGTTGATGCGACCGCTGAAAGCTTGAATGCAATGAGCGATAAAAGCAGACTCGCCACGTCGCTTAAGTTGTGGCCGGCGTCGGAGAGAAGCACGAGCGAGTTGTAATAAAATCCGGCTCCGAATTCCAGCAGTGTGTAAAGAAGATTCAGGCATATGCCTGCTATGAAAGCCTTGTTTATACTGCTAAGGTTATTGCCGCCGGGATGCTGGTGATTGTGATCGTGACCTTTCATGCGCTGCTTACTCCAGTTCAAACCAGTTTACATTCTTATCTCTTTCAAAACCGAGGTTAAGCGCAAGGTTCATCGATTTCTCATTGCCTTCCTCGATATGCACGAACGGCAGCTTCTTGCTCATCACGACTTTCTGAATCATATCTATCGCTACGTTTTTTCCGAGGCTCTTTCCCCTGTATTCGGGCAGAACATGGAGAAAACCTATTGCTCCGTCGTCGTGAGTCATTCCCCATGCCGCAGGCCTTCCTCCTATTCTGATAACCGAACTTACTCCGTTATGAATTCTGTCCATAATATAACCCACGGAAAGATATTCCTTGTAATCTGAATTATCAAAAACGAAAACAGCATCCTCGCCTTTCAGTGATTCGAGCAGGGGACTGTTTGTAAACCTGTTGTCCCGGAGTATTAGCCGCATGCATTTAAGTCTCCATTTAATATTCCTGCCGGCAGATATAAGCGGTACCATCCAGTCGTCAATGGTGGCGAACGCCTTGTCGTTTTCACGTATATATTTCATGAGTCCGCCGAGAACTCTTTTTGATTTCGCTATTACGTATACCCAGTCGCGGTCGCTCTTGCCTTTTATCACGGCCGCGTCACCTGCCTGTTTTATGTATGTCGGCGAGTAATTCTCTATAAAATTAATTACGTTGACGTTCTCGTCCTGGTTCTTCCTTAATGCTGATAATATTTCGGCAAAAGCGCCTTTATTCATTATTCCTCATCAGTATATATGCCTGGATGCTTCCGACTTTAAGCGTATCCCCGTGTTTCTCGGCGTCAAAATTCTTTATCTGAAGCTTTACTCCGAGTTTTTTCCCGTCTGCGTTGAATGTCATCGCACCCGGCTCGGGTGTTTCAGTATCGAGTTTCCGGAAGACAGGGTTAAGGTCGAACCGGATGTTGTCGTTTCCGCGGCTGACATCCATCGTGTTCAGAGTCCTGTCGAAATACACGCCCACGGAATCTGCCCCGTATCTCTTCGCAGTTGAATCAATTGCGTATGATTCATAGAATATGAATTTGCTGAATTTTTCGACATCAAGCATTTTCATATCCTTCGTTACTACGTTTATAAATTTCTTGTTTTTGAAATCAAGAGTCTTTACCGATTTCAATCCCATCAGTTCCATTATACCCTGCATCTTGAAAAACGATGAAGGCCTGTGCATTTCCCTGACCTTTTCCGCAGACACATTCGCAAGGTCTTCGCCGAACCAGGGCTGTATCCTGTCGAGCTTCCTTCTTTCTATCAGGAATTCTACTATCGACCTTACGTCCGACATTTCGTTCTCGGTTATTTCAACATCGGCTTTTTTAACAATCTTGCCGTCGACAAGAATAGAGTTTTTCTTAAGAACCTCCTCCAGTCTTCCGAGCTGGCTGTTTAGCGAAAGATTGAAAGCGCTCCACGGGCCGACTGAAGTTACGAGCGCAATAATGCACAAAGTTACGGGAATGTATTTTATGTTCCTGAAGTTCGTGATCAGATAGAATACTGTCGTGACCGCGAGCCATACAGCAAGAACTATCACATAATATCTCCGCTCCGTCATTCCGTATTCCGCAGTCCTACGGCTGATAGCAAGAAAAAGCAAAATAATCTGAGGTATCAGCGCCGCGAAGAACAACCGCGAGAAAATTCTCATCCACCTTACATCGTCCTTGAGAGGATAAATCAGTAAAAGCGAAAATATCCCGGCCGCGGAAAACCCGATTACCAGGTATGATACCCATCCCATCGGCAGGCTCCACTGGAATATTATCTTGAACAGATACATGTACAATATCACGACATAAACTACTATAATCGGCAATAGGACATACTGCGCGAATATCTTAAGCCCTTTGGGATATTTAAACTCCTGCTTTTCGCCTCCAATTTCAGGAACGCCCGAGCAGAAGAACCAGGTGTTGAAGATTCCGGCTATGAAGAAAAACAACTGGCCGTACCTCTTTCCGTCAATATGCATGTCGAACAGCTTGTCGAAAGCCAGCAGCGCTATCGCAAGTCCTGCATAGAGCACCCCGGAATAAAGCGCCGAAAGTATGAACCTCAAAAATATTATCTGGTTAAAGTCCCAGAAATCCGTCTGGCTCTTGTCTGACATGTGCGCGGAGAAAGAGACAAGAAGATGGAAAGCGACAAGGTAGAGGAAATACCTTCCTATATCGAAAATGTCCGTATCGTTTGACAGTGTAAAATAGAAAAGAAGCAGCGCGGCAACCGGTAT
>CAIKZJ010000223.1 GCA_903831845.1 uncultured Ignavibacteriota bacterium | reverse complement strand
GGTTTTGATTTCGAATGGATAAACTGGAAGAACGCATTCGACAAGATGGCGATAAAGCTCACGAACGGAAACAACGCGAACGTGAACAAGATGATGGGCGGCACGGATATCAATATCGACTTCCCTCTTAACTGGAAAGACGCTGTCATACTTAAAGCCGGCGGCGAATTTGACGCGAGCAACAAGGTGACTTTGAGACTCGGTTACGTTTACGGAAGCAATCCCGTACCGTCATCGACAGTATTCCCGGTGTTTCCGGCAATCGTCGAGCATCATCTGACAGTTGGAGGCACTTACAAGTTCTCCGACAGGTTCAACCTGAACCTCGCGCTTGAAACTGCGCTCAACGGAAAGCTTACGGCATCGAACCCGAGTCTTCTGCAGTCGGAATTCAGCAACGGAACGAGCGAACTGAGCACGATACTCGGTCACATTTCGTTCAACTGGAATTTTTAAAAAGTCAAAGGTAGAAATAAAAAAGCATTCTCCTTTCGGGAGAATGCTTTTTCTGTTACGGTATGTTTATTTAATTAGTGACATTTTCATTACGCGCGTATAGTTACCGGACGAAAGTCTGTAATAATAGATACCGCTCGACAGTCCCGCCGAATTGAATTCTGCTTCATAAGTCCCCTGCGGTCTGAATCCGTTCACAAGAGTTCTTACTTCCCTTCCGTTTATGTCATATATTTTAAGCGTGACATTTCCGTTCTGCGGAATATCGTATTTAATCCTTGTCGAGGGATTAAAGGGATTCGGGTAATTCTGATAGAGCATATAGCCGGTCACTTTTCCGTTACCGCCGATGATAGCTTCCGGTACGGCAACGAGTACAGGTTTATTCACTGCAAAATTCCACATATCGCCTGAATTGGTGTTATCGAAATTGACGCTGTTGCCGTTAGCGAAGATTGTATCGGTAGTCGGAGTCAGGGGCGCTGTATAAGCGAAGCTGAACGAGACCGTATCGTTATCCGGGGCTTTTGGAGCCGTATGCGTAAGCTCATCGCCGAGTTTCTGAAGGTCGGTGCTCAGGCCGACATCGAGCGAACCTTCTTTCACGGCTATATTCGTACCGCCTCTGACGAGCGGACCTCCTGAAATTTTAACCGTATATGTCGCCGTTTGTCCGGGCGCAAGCGTTGAAGGACCGATTATCCGGACGAGCACGGAAGACGACGGATTCGGGTCGTGGCATGTGCATCCGGGTTCGGGACCTTTAAGAGTTCTTCCCGTGATACCGCCGGGATAAGAGTAAGCCATTACTGTGATGAAAGCTGTGAATGCGACTGCAAGCGCGCCTGCAATCAGGTGTTTTGTAGTTTTGTTTTTCATAGTTCTCCCTTATGTTAATTATTAGAACAAGGAAAAGACTATTGATGTTCCTACATTTAATTTAAAAGACTCTTAAAAAATAAATTAAGGAACGAGGTTTCCGCCCATGAATATTTCAGAAAAGGCGAAGAGGAAACCTGCGGATACGATGCTGGCAAAAGGAAGTAGTGAAACGATCACTGCTGTTTTATATTTCTTTAGGAAAAAGAAAATCCATGAGGAAAACGAGACAAGTACAAGGACGGGAAAGGAAATTACGGAAAGAAAAAGCGATATAACGAATATGCTGCTGTCGGAGCCCGGAGCGTCGAAAAGCATGAAAGAGAACGCTGAAATCCAGATTCCGGGTATAACGAGCAATGCGAACAACGCGGTCATAATAATTAGGGTGACCAGTGCGCTTTTTTTCGGTTTATCTTTATGTTCTTCCATAATTTAGTATAACACATTAAAAAATATAAAATTCAGGGTTATAAACTTTTATGCTGTATGTTTGTTGTAATAAAAAACAAAAAGGAGAGCAAAAAATGAAATTTTTCAAAAAAGGAATTATTATTTCTACTGTTGCAGCTGTTTCACTTGCCGTATTTTCGGTAATGATTTACGCATATTCAGCAGGAATTTCCGGCAGGACGAAGAAGACCACAACCAGCGGGTGTTCATGCCATAACGCCGCCGCCACGACAGACGTAACCGTCACGATATCGGGGCCTGATTCGGTAACCGTAAACCAGACACAGCTATACACGCTCACGGTAACAAAAGCGAGCAAGACGGGAGCGGGACTTGACGTAGCCGCCAAGAACGGTACATTAAGCGCTGTATCGAGCACCGTGAAACTTCTCAACGGAGAAATAGTCAACAACACAAACATACCGATGACAAGCGGAACTGTAACGATTCAGTTCAATTACACCGCGCCTTCGACGGCTGGAATCGATTCACTGTACGCTACGGGTCTTGCAACTAACAGCGGCGGCACTACCAGCGGAGACGACTGGAACTTCGCGCCGGGAAAGAAGATAGTTGTCAGGAATTCAATAGGCATTCAGCCGGTTTCGTCGGAGATACCGGGCGAATACAGACTGGCGCAGAATTATCCCAATCCTTTCAATCCGACGACAAAGATAGCTTTTGAAATACCCAAAGGGGGATTCGTAAGCCTGAAAGTATACGACATAACGGGCAAGGAAGTATACGCTCCGGTCGCGGAAAATCTGCAGGCGGGAAAATACTCCGTCGACATAAACGCGGGCATACTCTCGAGCGGCGTTTATTTCTACAGTCTCCGCGCGGGCGATTTCCAGTCAACAAAGAAAATGACAATGTTAAAATAATACGATTTCAGGGCGGACAGGGTCCGCCCTTTTTTCTTCCTGCCGGAACCGGACCTCCCATGCCGTGCGAGTTTTCACTCTTATTAATTACATTTGATTTTCATTAAAACTTTTATATTTTAATGATACCTAAAGGTATCATTAAAATGAATCTAAGCAAAACATCACAGTACGCCCTCAAGATAATGAACACGATGGCGCTGGGCGGAGACGAAAACTTTACGGCGCAGTCGCTGCACAAAAAGCTTAAGATCCCCTATCCTTACCTGCGCAGGCTTCTCACTAAGCTGTCGGCGAAGAAACTGATAAAGAGCGCGAAAGGCAGGAGCGGCGGATACGTTCTCGCAAAAAACCACGAGAAGATTTCGCTGCGCGACATACTTAAAGCCACGGGTGAGAAGGAAATTTTCGGCTCCTGTCTTTTCGGTTTCGGAAACTGCCTTCTGTCTGAAAGGTGCGCCATTCACGAGAAATGGACTGCGGCCAAGGAAAATCTTGAAAGCATTCTTAACGGAACAAGCCTGGGCGACCTTAAGGCAGGCGTATTAAAAAACAGAAAGAAGACCAAATCAAACAAATAAAAAAGGAAAAGCATGGTTGATTCTCAAGTAGTTTTAAACGGACAGACTTTTGCATACACTTTTTATGCAATAGCCATAATGCTCCTGATGGGATGGTTCGGACTGTCCCTGAAACGGGCGGGAAAATCATCCGCGGTAAAGTCAGGCCTGTTCTATTCATTCACAGGCATGCTTGTAGTGCTGGGTGTTTCCCTTCACATAATAACATACAACACGATTCCCTGGGCCCCGATGGACCTGAACAGGGCGGAAATCAAGCCCGACAAGACGTTCAGGATATCGGTGGAGAACCACAAGTTCGTCCTGCCCTCGGAAAAACTCATCATCAATCAGAACGACAAGGTACTGTTCGACGTAGATTCTAAGGACCTGACGTACGGATTCGGTTTGTTCAGAAGCGACAATTCGATGGTGTTTCAGATGCAGGTGGTGCCGGGACACAGGAACGACATACTCTGGAAGTTCGACAAGCCGGGTGTTTACACGATTCGCTCAACGGAATATTCCGGACCGAAGGGCGCGTACATGATAGTCAAAGACGCGGTAGAAGTTATCGCGCAAAAATAATTTAAAAATCAAATTACAATCATATGAGTTTTAAAGATACTTTTTTAAACGGCGAGGGCGGGTTTTTCAAACCCGTTACATTAACGCCTATGCAGAAGCTGGTTCTGCGTTTCGTTGTGGTTGGACTCGTGTACTATGCGTTCGCGGTCATCGAAGGAATGATAATGCGCGTGTACCAGATAAAACCGATAGAGTCTATTCCCGATTATCAGTACTTCGCTATACTCACGGCTCACCCGCTTGTGGGAATTTTCGGCTCGACTTATTCGATAGTGTTCGGCGCGTTTCTTTTTCTGATACCTTTCCTGATGAAGAAACCGTTATGGAGCTATAAACTCGCCAACCAGACCTTTCTTCTGATTGCAGTGGGAACGTTCACATTCTGGTTCGCGGGATTCCTTTCGCATTTCGCTCCGCTTTATACTTTATACTGGCCGCTGCCTGCGGATTTCAACCAGTTCAGTCCTTTAGGCGGAACGTTCTTCGTGCTCGGCATCGCGCTTGTAATGCTGGGAACGGTAT
>CAIKZJ010000222.1 GCA_903831845.1 uncultured Ignavibacteriota bacterium | reverse complement strand
TTTCCCGTCGCAGTAGAAACGGGACAGTTGTTTCCCGAACCGCCGTCTACAAAAATGAGTATTTCGTCAATACTCTTCGTATGAAAATACGGATCGCTGTGATTCTGCAGGTTATTAGGAGAGCAGATGCCCGCATACGCCATTATCGTCGAACCGCTTCCCGGTTCGTAAGCCGCGCCTGCCGCTCTGTTTCCGCCGCCGCAGCTGCCCGTTATGCAGTTGAAAGTATGGTTTCCGCCGAACTGGTGTCCCATCTCATGCGCGACATAATCGATATCGAAAGGATCTCCCATCGGAGCCGGGCTTCCCGTGACCCCCTGCGCTTTCATTCCCGTCACGCAGACGCATCCGAGCTGCGCAATACCGCCTCCGCCGGTGCTGAACACATGACCGATATCGTAGTTTGAATTACCGATAACGTTGTCAAGATTGGTTTGGTTCTGGCCGAGCATTACGTCGCCGTTGTTGTTCGTGTATGGGTCGGTCTGCGCGTTTGTATAAATCAATAGATTGTTGTTCGATACGAGAATCATTCTTACCGACACCTCATGTTCGTAAACCCCGTCGACCCTGTTAAGCGACACTACAACTGCGGCCAGTCCAAGAGGAACGGTTCCTCCGAAATAAGCCGTATACTCTCCCGTTGTTGCTATTGCAATGCGGTATGTCTTAAGCTGTCCTTCAAGACGCACTTTGAAATCATGATGAATATCTTCAGGGTCGTAATTCCTGTCGTTAAGCATTTTACAGCTGAAATCTTTTCCCTGCTTGAAATCGGATTTATAATAACTTATATAATTATAGATGTCTCCCAGCGCGTAAGGGTCAATGAAGACCGTGCCCGAAGGTGACAATATCATCGCATGAAACCCTAAGGGTGTAAGATCGAACCTTACTGTAGCGGCTGGGTCGTCAACTCCCTGCCCGAGAAATGTTCGTATTTCGGGAAACTTGTCCGCCAGCCCTTTTTCCATTACGGGTGAATCAACAATTCTAAACCTGCCGAATTTGCCGTCCGGAAGAGGAAGAGAGATAATAACCTGCGAGTTTCTTACCGGAACCTTTTCTTCGGCCGGAGCTGATATAAGAATATTTTTTATTTCGGGAACGTTAAGCGTCAGCGTCCTGAATTTTTCCGGCACCGTTATTCTTCTTCCGGCGGTCTGCACCATCGAAGGCGGAATATCGTTCCAGTAGTAGTTTTGCGGTAAAGCGGCGGCATTCAGACAAAAAATGAACGCCGGAAGTAAAATAAAGCGAACAATGTATTTCATGCGATAATTTAAGTTTATTATATATACTTTCGGAAAAATTGCCGCAGGGAGAGATGCTGCCATTTCAATTTTCATAAATTTATAACAAATAATCATAACATTCACGTTCAAACGAAAGAAAGCGCGGTCCGCTTGCGCAGCCCGCGCTTTGTATTATATATATTTCTGCTGTGTTTTCTTACTTTATAAGAGCGAATTTTTTAGTCTCGGAGAAATTTCCCGCCGTGAGTTTATAGAAATAAACTCCTGAGGTCATATTATCGGCGGCATTGAAATTCTCTTCGTATTTTCCCGCGTTAAGCTGTTTGTTTACTATCACCGCTACTTCCTTGCCCGCTGCGTTATATACTTTAAGCGTAACGAATTCGGATTTCGGTATGGAGAATGAAATCGTCGTGGAAGGATTGAACGGGTTCGGATAGTTCTGTTCCAGCCTGTATTCGGTCGGAACGACATTGTTTTCGGGATTTACAAGCGTTACGGTTTCCGTCAGCTTATAAATCGCTCCTCCTACGCATGAAGCGTAACCGGTTACCGTTGTTCCCACTCTCACAAAATCAAAGTGGAATAAATTCGTCGCCGAACTTGTCTGCACGGTCCAGTTTAATCCGGAGTTCGTGCTTTTGTAGAGGCATGAGGAAGCCGCTATCTGTCCGAGGAAATAAACGGTGTTGGTTCCGCTTATCCATTTCATGGCGCTGTTTGTAGTCGTGCCCGAAGCTCCCATGTTTATTACCGACCAGTTCACGCCGCCGTTAGTTGACCGTGCAATATTCGGGAACGAACCGCTTAGTGCCGCTACTCCGTTGAGTTTATTGTCGTTGAAAGCCAGCGCGCTGGTAAAGAGTGACGTAGCGGAAAGTCCCAGCATGCTGCTGTACCAGTTCGTGCCGCCGTTCGAGGTCAGATAGACAACCGCCATGGCATTCAGTCCGAACCCGAAGAAATTATTGTCAACCATGCAGAGCGAATTCTGGGCTGACGCGTTTCCGCTTATACCCGGAGGGTTAATGAGCGTCCAGTTGGCGCCTGCGTTGGTTGTTTTCTGAACATAGAAAGGATTGCCCGCGCCGGCAGAAGGATCGCTTTCCGCAAATCCGTAATTCGGGTTGAGACGCGAGAAGACAACGCCGTTAAAGAATCCCGCGCTGCCACCGGTATTGAAAAGCAGAGTCCAGTTAGTGCCGCCGTTGGTTGTTACGGATATCGCGGCGTCGCCGCCCGTTGTGCCGCCCGCATCGCCGCCGTCGCCTACATATGCTATCTGGTCGCTGACGGCCCATATGCACATTATAGCTTTAACGGGAAGACCGGCAACGGGAACTGAAGTCCATGTCGTTCCCCCGTTGGTGGTTTTAAAGATTACAGGCGATGTAGAACCGCCCGCTATCCATGCAACCGTCGGACTTGCGACAGAGATGCTCGGATATGTACCCGGCATCGTCACGCTGCCCGCTGAAACCCACTGTGAATATAAACTGACGTTTGCGCTGAAAAAGAACAGAATAAACAAGAGATAGAATAACTTTCTCATTTTAGTCCCCTTTCGGTTTGTTTATATGAAGTTGGATTAATATATATTTGAGATTTTCCGTTGAAGGAATTCCGGGATGCGGTAATTTTACGAACAAAACTCTTCATGACCAATGTGAAAAATTATTAAAAAGATTTTCTCCGGATCTTTATAAAATTTCATTGGTAAGAACAGAATCAATCCGTGTTCACGCTGCTCTTTAATATATTTAAATTAATATTGATTAACAATAAACCTTGCCGTTCTGCGGATACTGGTTTTATAATAGAAAACTTACCCGCCTCGGGCAAAAAATAGTAGACGCACTGCGGTTTTAACGCAAATACTATGTTTTTGCCATCCTTAATGCAATAACACGCTGTTTTTAATAGTTTTTGGCGGTATAATATTTGCTGAAAGCATATTATTAAGGATCAGGGTAGGGTCAGATAGAACGGAAGAGGAAAAGAAGTTTAAACTATATCCGGAACGATAAATTGCTGAACATACTGTAGACCGGAATTAGGTAAATCTATTGGGGATATAAACAGCGGGAATTGGGGCCCGCTGTTTTTTTATGCCTATCTTCTTTTGCCGAGCATTAATTCGATATCCTCCTGAAGAGAACTAAGATCTTCCTCGTGTTCAACCTCCTGTGAAAGAATCTGAAGAATAATATTGTAAGTAACCGGGTCGCCTTCCCTTGTGATATCAAGAATGCTGTTGTAGGTCTTGATTGCGCACTGCTCCCCTTTGATGTTTTGTTTCAGCACTTCCTCGACGTAAGGATCGGCCGGCGCGTCGTATTCGCAGTGAGATATTTTGGTCCACTCGTCGGGAGAGAGCACGGGTGTTCCGCCCAGCTGTACTATGCGCCCGGCAATCAATACCGCATGCTGAAGTTCTTCGGTCGCGTGCAGGTCAAGTTCGGCTATTACGGCGTCTTTCATCGGCCCTTTAACGACCTTCGCGCCTATCCAGTACTGATAATACGCCAGCCACTCGTCGGCCAGCGCCCTGTTGAGAATCTTAATGAGTTCGTCAACGTTCATTTTGACTATTTCACGTCCTTTTTGTCCCATGATGAAGTAGATTTTGTTTCTAAAAAATAAAATTTTGTTTTCTTTCTGTAAAGATATCTATTGATACCTATTTATTTGAAATTAAAAACCGCGTTGATTATATTCATAAAGCACCTAAGGAGGCTGTTCTCCGGGCACTGATATACCGAACTCCCCGGAGATAACATCACAAAATTATATTAACTTAAAAATTAAGGACATGGGGAATCCATTATTAGAACCATTCGAAGGCGTTACGCTCGAGCAGTGGGCGGACGTTAACGCTCTAACGGTATCGGGAACACCAATCGAGGAAGCGATAAAAACAATCGGCGTAGACATGCCGAGATGGGACCGCGCTAACAATGAGTGGCTTACAAGAATGAGGAACGACACCTCATTCACCATCTCAAAAATTTACGCAGCGGCTTTCAACAAATCTTCTTCCGGCAATCTGGGAAGCGGCGCGGGAGTAACCGCCGATTCGTATCCGTTCGAAAAGTGGGTTGAGGCGATGGCGGCGCAGGACGTTCTCGGCAAACAGGGGCGCGACGCGCAGGACATACTTAAGGATTTCGGACTTACCGTTGCGGATTATTCAAACGTCAGCGCTTACTGGAACGGCAAGATGATGACTGATTTCAACATCGCGATGAAGATGCAGGATCTTCTCAACCAGTACAAGCAGAAATACGAAAGCATGTCCGGCGGAAGCGACGCAAACGCAGACATTACATTCTGACAAATCCTGATTAATATTATTATTCACCGGCAAATTGCCGCGGGTTTTATTTATTTAAAATTATATGGACTCAAACGTAAACGACTTTAATTCCGAAATCGAAAACGCGTTCCGCACCGCCTGGCATTCGGAAAAAGGCGGAGACGAAAACTGGAACACTTTTCTCGCCGGATACGGCATTCAGCCGCTAACCGACGAATACAAGAAATCGCTTCTCGATTCGCCCGTAAAAATCGCGCGCGGCGCTTTTCCTATAGAACTCCGCAGAGTTTATGAAACAATTCTCGGCAAGTACAAAGTCCTGGCGGGAAACTCTCCCGAACTCGCGCAGGCCGTAAGTTCGTTCGACATGGAAGCGAAGATAAAGGAATACTACATGAAGATAAAACCCTTCGCGGGAATGAGCGATATATTCAAAAACGCCGCGACGGGAACGCAGAAATATTCCGCAGGGCTTCAGTCTGAAAAACAGAAAACCATGACCTGTAAAAACTGCGGCGCGCCAAGGCTTGAAGAGATGCAGTACGACAACTGTCTCTTCTGCGGAAGCAAACTTTTCGAAATTAAAAACTAACCAGAATGGCCGGTGAAGAATTAATAAAAAGATGGGACGCTTACCTGTCAAAACTTAAAGACAGGTATTCTGAGATTCTCGCGCAGGCGGAAGAGCCGCTGAAAGAAGTAATTGAAAACCTTCAGTATGATAACGTCATAATAATAAACATAAAGACGGGACTGCATAACCAGACAGTTCTTCAGCTGTACCAGAAAGCCGAAGAGGGCTGGGAAAAGATGCAGGCCGAAATATACAAAACAGGAAACATCGGTCTGATAAAACAGGAAGCCGCGAAACTTGCAATATTCAGAGACAGTCTCGAGACTGAATTCGCACGGTTTGAAACGGAACTCTTCGCCAGAGCCGCGAGAAAAATTCTCGAAAACGTGAAGCAGCATATAAACGAAAAGCAAATACACAGGTGCACGCAGTGCGCCGCCGACCTTCCTATAAACATATATTCCTTCATGGCCGTCAACATAAAGTGCGACAGCTGCGGCGCGGTCAACACATACCAGCCCGACGACAGGATACGCGCTCTTGAATACTACGTCATTGAACCCCTCGCCGAGGAATACGCTCTTGAGGAGAAACTCAGGCGCGGCAAGGACAAAGCGGCCGAGAAAGAATACTTCAAAAAATATTACACATACCTGATGGACAACGTTCCGGAAAAAAGGGAATCGTACAAGCGGACGCTGGACGAGAGGCTGAACAACCCGTTCTTTTCACAATAAATATCAGCCATAAAACTTAATGGGAATTTTTCAAAGCCCGGTAAGAAGAACTGAATAAAAATACATCTTATTATATAATAAGGAAGCGGAAGAAATTCCGCTTCTTTTTTTATAAGACGCAGGCTGGAAAATAACATATACTATTTATATATTTATAATTGTTTTATCAAGCAGTTATAAGCGTTTTCCGCGACTGTTTTTTCTTCATTTTCCGGAACTTTTAGCACCCCATTTCTATTTTATTATAAGTAAGGGGTAAAAAAAACTTCACGAAAAAACAATTGCTTTGCTGCAGGTTTTAATTGTCGGCAATTGAGAAGAAAGGGTAAATCGGACTCGTTAGACTTCAATAATCCCGTCATAACGCTTCTCCCGGCTATCATGCATAAGCAATGCACGCTCACGGATACTGGCTATGAAAAATTTTTTCCGTGAATTAATCAAACTGAGAACACAAATATGCTTTTTGAAATCATCCATATTCTGATATGGGTCGCAACCGTCATGCTTGCAATCAGCGGTCTTGACGATTTATATGTCGACCTTATGTACTGGGTTCTGAAAAGAAGACACAGGGCTTCGCTTCCGGATTTTTCCGAGATGTATGACAAACCCGAAAAACCAATCGCAATCATACTCGGCGCGTGGAACGAATCCGGCGTTATCGGCCGCACGCTTAGTTTCGCGGTTAAAAACCTCAGGTATTCAAATTACAGGATTTTTGTCGGAGTATATCCAAACGACAGCAAAACAATAGAGGTGGTAAGACAGATATCAATGACGGACAGCAGGGTCAAGATGGTTATAAACCCTCAGAACGGGCCGACCACTAAAGCGGACAACCTCAACTGCATGTATTCCGCTATATGCGATTTCGAAAAGGAGTTCGGCGAATTTGAGATTCTGCTCGTTCACGACGCAGAAGATTTCATTCACCCGCGCTCTCTCAAGCTTTACAATTACCTTATCGGATACAAGGGCTATCACGGAATTCAGATTCCCGTAGTTCCGATAAAGAGCAATCTCGGGAACATGATTCACAGGACATACTGCGACGCTTTCGCGGAAACACACACGAAAGACATGATAATAAGGCAGGAAATGAAAACATTCATGCCGTTCTCCGGCACGGGCATGGGATTTCACAGAAAATCAATGTACTGCATAGAGAAACAGAACAGCGAAAGAAAGAACCCCGCTGCCTCGAAAGGAAAATTCCTGGACAGGTTCGGCAGGGAAGTAAGTTTCGAGCCGACATATTTCGGCAACGAGGAAAAGCAAACCGCTGCGCCGGAATATTACAACAACACGAAATATAAAGATAATCCGTTCGATGCTCTTACGGAAAAGAAACCGCAGGCATTCGCCGGAACAAGAAAAGCAATACTAGCATATACTTTCGTTTTCGCAATAACCGTACTTTCGGCGGGCGGACTTTTTGTGTATGCCGGAAATTCAATTTCAGGAACTGACAACGGCAGGGACCTTAAAACCTCCACAAGTTTATTTAAAAGCAAAAATTTAATTCCAAATCCGGCGATATCTTCAGCGACAAAGGATGGGGCGAAAAAGAATAAAAGCGACGGGAAAAACTCTGTATCGGTTAACCGGTATGTGTCACATTACGGGAACAACGGTTCGGGAAGCAGAAACATTTTATTAAAGTACTGAAAAAGGTTTTAAACAATAAAGGGTAATTATTTGAATTCAGAGCAAAGAACTAAAAAGGACAGTAAAAAAAATACGTACGGGAACGGTTTATCAAATCATTCCGGGAATATACTCGACCACGGCTTGTATAACACGCCGGGCAGCGAAAGAAGCAGCGATCTGTTTCTGAAGATAGTCGCAATATTTGATAAGGAGCTCGGGTATGACAAAGCTTATTACAGACAAGGCGGCAATTCTTCTTATACCGGTGACAACGTCGACTACGCAAACAGAATTGTAGAAAAATATATAACCGGAATAAGCCAGGGCTCCGATTCTACACGGACAGACAAAGCCGGCGCCGGAAGATCAACAGAGGACGAACCGCTTGAACTTCGTCCGGAGAACAAGACTGAAGGAATTTTCAACGACGAGAACCTCACGGAAGATTACGAACTGGGACTGCGCTTTTATCAGATGGGTCTGAAGACGGGTTTTTTCAACGTAAAACTTGACGGGGACAGAAACTCTACAAGGATAGCCACTGCGGAGTTCTTCCCGAACAAATTCTGGCCGGCGGTAAAGCAGAGGTCAAGATGGATTGCGGGAATATGCCTTCAGAACTGGAAAGCGCACAAGTGGAACGGAAACCTCACCACGAAGTATTTCATGTTCAGGGACAGGAAACCCCTCATAAGTTTCATGTCCACGTTTTTGTCTTACTTTGTTCTTTTGTACTTTATTTATCTCGGCATAGGCGCGGCTGCGGGATTCGACAATACTCTTGTCAGCGGAAAGATATCGCCCGTTCTTATGTCGCTGATGATGTTCAATCTCGTTTTCATGATATCGAAAGGATTTCACAGGTTCGTGTTCACGTACAGCTGGTATGGTTTCAGATACGCTCTTGCAAGCCTGTTCAGACTCGGCATCGACACGTTTATAAATTTCTTCGCGATTATAAGGTCGATCAGCGTATTCAGGAAAACAAAGAAGCAGGTTGTCTGGGACGCCACGACCCATTACTAAACCGGAAGAAAAAATTTATATCTCAAGTTCTTTCAGTATTCTCGACAGCGTTTTGAGCCTTTCGCTCAAAAGCTCGTCGTCTTCACGAAGACATTTATCAAATAGATCGAGGTCTTCTTCTATATGCTCGTTATCCACGCAGATAGCAACATTCATCGCGCCTCCCTGCAGTCCAATCCTGTCAAGAAGCGGAAACTTCGGGTAATCCTTCTCGTTCTTTCTGTACCTCTCTTTGAAAATCAGTTTTGTCTTGCAAATTAAGATTGCAAGGTCCAACGCCCTGTGAAGAGGCATCTCTTCCGACTGCCTTGACCACTTCTCGCCGGTATGCCGCCAAACTTTAGCGGAAATTTCCACCTTTCCTCTTTCGTTCCATTGCGCAAGCCCGAGCGACAATCCCTTTGCATCGGATTTGTAAGCCTGACGCCCGTCGACCATATCATAATCTTCAGAAACAATTACCGGCTTATGCTTTAATTCTGTGGGAATTTTCATAATGATAATATTTTAAGTATATTAGTTATTTACTAATTTACTAATATAATATATATACTTGTCCAATACAATGTCCTTTTTTGTGCTGCTTTTGAAGGAAAAACAGATGCCGAACGGATTTACCGATTTCGTAAAACGTTAATAAATATGTCGAAAGGATGAATTTGGATTCTTACAGATATCTCTCTTTCAGAATATTGCAATGGTGAATATTATGCCCGGCCGCCATCCAGCCGAGGCTTCTTGGCGCGTAGAAAACATTGTTTGCTATTCCCGAGTAGTCGAGCATCTCTTCTGTCATGTGCGAAAAAAGAACGATGCCTGATTCTCTGATTAATCTGTATTCCTCTGTCAGATCTTTAAGTGTTCTGTTCTCGATGTTCGCGTTGACGGCATAATCGTTTTCTTCGAATCCCGGAAGCTGCGTGTCGTCTTTTCTCGAAAACCTGAGTGCTCTGTAAAGATAAATTCTTTCGCAGTCGGCAAGATGACTTACCAGCTGTTTGATTGTCCACTTGCCCGGAGCGTAACTGTAGTCTTCTTTCGCGTGCGGTACGGCCGAAAGAAGTTTAACTGTCATGTCCCTGCTGTTCTTAAGGGATTCTATCAGGTCGTTTTCTTTTGCCAGATTAACGTAGTACCTGCAGTAGTCCGGCATTGCTTCGGGTTTCTTAATCATAATTTT
>CAIKZJ010000221.1 GCA_903831845.1 uncultured Ignavibacteriota bacterium | reverse complement strand
TGCAACATTCATTATATTATTTAATGCGTTAGTTTTGCTTATTCCTTTTGATATTAGCGCTCAACTTGTCTCTGATTTTCGAGTGAATGATGATACAACAAACTTCAAACAAAACAGACCGTTAATCGGTAGCGCGGATAACGGCAGCTTTGTAATACTTTGGAGCGATTTCCGTACAGGATTAATAAATGACTGGAGAGATTGTTTTCAAAGATACAACGCCGTTGGAAGACCAATAGGAAACAATGTTCAAATTCAAACGCAAAGCACTCCGTTCTCTCATGCTTTAACGGTCAGAAAAGACGGAAGTTTTATCTATGCGTGGACAGATACTTCAGCATGCCGTATAATTATTTATGATTCCTCGGGAGGTGTCGTCCGTACTATTACAGCCTCCGACACAACATCTAACGTTAATTTCATATTCAGCAAAGATGTAGCATTATGCTCGAACAAAGACGATGGGTTCGCCGCAGCGATGGTTTACAGGCCATCAAACACTTTCGAGCCAACGAGAATATATATTCAAAGGTTTGACAAAAACGGTAATAAAATCGGCGCAAATACATTGGTTAACGATATAACCGGTTATTACTATTCACAAAGCCCAAGCCTGGCATCAAGATTTGACGGAAGTTTTATTCTGGTATGGGAAGGAAGCACACACACAGTTCCTCCACGGGATATTTATTTGCAGATGTTCGATTCCAGCGGTAACAAAACCGGGATAAACAGAAGGGTTAATGACAGTATCGGGAATTACAATATCTCGTGCTGCCCTGCTGTATCGGCAGATTCCGCAGGAAGGTTCGTTGTTGTCTGGCAGGATGAACGATTAGCCTCGGGAACATTAAATTCAACGTGGGCTCAGGCATTTAATCCAGACGGGAGCTTTAACGGAATAAATTTTGAGGCTGATCCGCCTTTCCCTGTTCATAAGATGAGACCAAAGATAAAGATGAAGAAAGACGGGAGTTATATAATAGGCTGGACCTATCAGACTGAAGATGAATCATTCAGAAAGCCGCAGTGTCAGCGATTTAACAACCAGAATCAAAAAGTGGGGACTGTAATTAATATTTCCAGAACAACGGTTGATTCCGCGGCAAAATACTTTTCTGATTTTGATGTCGTAAGGGATAGAATTATTTCTGTTTGGGAAGACTGCAGAAATGACGGACCAAGTATTACGGATATATATTGCAACATTCTGTCGTTCATAAATCCTGACAGCACGGTAGGAATAAACGGACAGAAAGAAACTATGCCAGTTGAATTTAATCTTTATCAGAACTATCCTAATCCATTTAACCCTGTGACAACGATTGAGTATTTCGTTCTGAAGAGCGGAAGAGTTGTGATTAAGGTTTTTGATGTGACGGGAAGAGAGATTAGAACGGTTGAGGACGCGTTCAGGCAGGCGGGGAATTACAGCGTGATGTTTGACGGCACGGGACTGTCGTCCGGCGTGTATTTCTACAGGATGGAGGCGGGGGATGTGGTGAGGACGAGGAGGATGGCGCTTATCAAATAATAATTAGTAATTAATAATTAGTAATTAGTAATTTCGCCTGGTTTCCAAAGTGAGTTTGGAAACCGGCAATAAAGATTTTGTGCCGCCCCTACGGGGCTTAACTTCTCTTCATTATTATTCTATTCGGTTTCGCCGGCTACGCCGGCTTAAAGCTATTATTTTCTTGTTAGCGCGTTACTACGCTGGAGTCCCGAGGTCTCGGGATAAACTGCAGTAACGATGAGAAATATAATATAAGTGTTGCGGCTTCCCAAGCCGGAGCACACCACGGCGCATCTTCGACCTGGGAAGGAATACCATTGTATTGTTTTGTGCCGCCCCTACGGGGCTTTGATTTTTTCTACTCCTATTTGCTATTTGGTCTCGCCGGCTACGCCGGCTTAAAGCAATTATTTTCTTGTTAGACGATGTTTGCTTGAACGGGATTTGGTCAATGCGCGGGCTTTTTCGGTTATCCAGTCGCGCATCGTGTAGCGGTCTTTTTCGTTCTCTATGGAGTGGAGAATCATTTCGGGGTCCTTGTTGTACGGGTTTGCGTGATAGTTCAGGAGTTTCAGGACGCGGTCGAGGAATTTTTTCTGGTACGTGACCTGTATTTCGGGAAGCGAGTTTTTATTGTACTTGAGAAAATGCTTCGCGCGGTCAATTTCGTAATACGCTTCTTCGTATTCGCCTGTTTCGTAAAGGCAGGCGAGACGGTAGCGCATAGAATCGAGATGGTGCATGATGTTCCAGATTTTATGCTTCTGTATGAGGCGAAGCGCTTTTTCGAATTCTTTTCTTGCGAAATACAGCCTTATCGAGGCGAGGTTTATCTCGTCGTCCCTTATGGCGCCCGGAAGCAGAGGCGAATAGTGTTTTATAACATTTTCCGTCCACTTGTAGCGCTTTACCTTCAGTCCTGCGATAATGTATTCCCTGAAAACGCTTGCAGGATAAGAGCATTGCTGAAGGTCGGTAACGAGATTGTTCTTAAGTTTCCTGTCGTAAAGACGGTACATATCTTCGTAATATTCTGTTTCTCCCTTGTTCACTTTCACAATGTAATATGACATCAGCATCCTGTACATTTCCGTTCGGAAATACTCGTCGAAATTATTTTCC
>CAIKZJ010000220.1 GCA_903831845.1 uncultured Ignavibacteriota bacterium | reverse complement strand
TTTCCCGTGCTGTCGTTTCCGATAACACCTATAAGGAATGGTTCTGCTCCGAGCGTTTTTATGTTAAGGCTTACGTTCGCTGCTCCTCCGAGCCGGTTTATTGTTTCTTTAAGGTCGAATACCTGTACGGGAGCTTCTGGTGAGATCCTGCTTACGTTTCCGAACATATACCTGTCGAGCATAATGTCGCCGATTATGCAGATGCGTTTTCCTGCGGCGTTCCTGAATATTGCGTCAATTTTTTTTCTGTCCATTCCTAAAAATAATTTTTATTACGGGGTTATTCAATTCTATTGCGTTTTTAAAAGTAATTAAAAACAAAGTTGAGAAAATGGTCCGCCTGGTATCTTTGCGAGAAAAACACCTGAAGACCGTTTCTCGTTATTATCCTGTAAAAGTTTGTGCCGCTTCCTGTAACAACTTTTTCAATGTTCGTGTTGGGGAAGAAGGCAATAATATTTCCGAGCGTATAACTGTCGGGGTTCATCATCTTTATTTTTTCAGTTGTTTTCGGTTTCGTTTTAAGCGTGTCTGCTATCCTGAATTTAAGCGTATCGTTCCGTTTGTCCTCGACCGTGTACAGGCTGTCGCCTTTGAATATTTTCATCTCACTTCCGTATTTTTCGTCGACTACCTTCAGGTTAAGGTTGTATACCCCGCTTTCGAACGGCGAGGAAGTGTATTTTTTCGAATAGTAGATAAGCGCGAAAGGTCTCAGGACGATTATGGTCTTTACCTCGTTGTTAGACATCAGGTCCTCTATGTTCCTGTCGGAAAATATGTTCTGCTTTTCCGTATAAACGAGCGAGTCGTCTGTCTCTCGCCTTATTTCGAGCATTGCATGGTATCTCTCGAAATCGTACTCGTCGTAATCTATGCTGTCGAGTATGCTTTTGGATGCCGCCGCCCATTCAAGTGTTACGGTCTGCGGATTAAACCCGAGGTTTGAATTATCCACCCGGAAATCCTTGAGGGCAAGAAGCTTTCCGTAATTTATAGTGTTAGGACTGTTCGCGAGATTTATTGTGTTCTTCGCGAATACGGTTATGCTCGAGTCGCTTATGCTGGATTCGTAATCCCTGATGTAAAAAATCTTGTAATCCCCGATTACCTCGTTCTTGAAGTTCATTTTCTGAAGTTTTTCGGTGTACCCGTCGCTCTTCACTACGGCGAGAGCTATTTTGTTCTTCTGCAGGAAGCTTCTGATGTCGAGAATGTTGAGGTCGTCTTCCTGCTGTACTGTTTTTTTCTTCTTTGTCGTTTTTTTGTCTTTCTGCGTCGCTACGGGGAAATTTCCGAGAACGAATTTGGACGGATAATTGGCAAGCGTCTGCACGGCAAAGACATCGAAGTAACCTTCAATTTCCTCGAAGTAAACCTTGTCTTCGCTTCTTACGTAATTTTTTTCAATCCTGTCCCTTATGAGCCTTCCCGCTTCGTAAGTATCCTCCCTGAAGGGATGAGGATAATAGAAGCTCCAGATAATGTTCACGATTATTATAATGCCAACTATTGAAAGAGCGATGTATTTTTTAAAATCGAGAATCTGTTTGATTGAGATCGGAACGAAAAGTATCGCGTTAATGACGATGTAACGGGAAATCATGTTCGTGCCGCCGGTTCCGAACAGGCCTTGCGTCATCAGAAGAAACAGCTGCGCGACATTGAAAAAAATGAATATGTTCAGAGGCGTTATTTCTGTTTTCTTTCTGAAAAACTGCCTGATATTGTCGTACGATACTTTCAGCGCGAAGAATGAAGTTATCGGCGCTATGTAGAAAATGAATATCGGATACTGTATCACCTTCTGGAAAACCTTGGCGGAGCCGTAATCTTCGTATATCTTGTTCGTTTCCTTTGCGAAATAAAGAATGTCCCCGTAATCTTTGAGGTTAAGGAGCAGCCACCATATTATGGTCGTTACTGATATAAGGGAGACTATGGCCGGGACATAGTTCTTCTTACCCTTTTTAAGTATTATCTCCACGTAAAAAACATATACGAAAAATACTATGCTGAAAAGCCAGCCTTCATACCTGAACATGTTCCCGCCCGCGAAGAACAGGGATGCCGCGATGAGATAGGGAGTTTTTTCGTCTTTAATATAATATAAGACAGCGTAGTAAATTCCCGTTATGATGAAGAAAAAGTGAACGGATTCAGGCAGGCCTGAAATGCTTAACCATACCTGGAAGGGAAAGAAAATAAATATAAGGCCCGAAAAGAACGCGTTCCATTTCCCGAACACGACCAGGCAAAGCTTGTAGAAAAAATAAAGCGTCAGGGCCGAAAATATAAAATTCGTTAGCATTGACGCGAAGAAAATATCTTTCACGAAAAGCATCGTGAATCCGTTTATCCAGAAGTGCGGTGAAAGCCAGACGCCGGCATACATAACGGGATTCTGCATCCATTCATACGACTTGACTGTGCGGCAGTAGTCGTCCGATGAAAGCCAGCGGTATCCCGAATTGAATATTATTATCTGGAAGGCTATCTTAAGCGCGAAAAGAACGAGCAGCACGAGAAAATCCTTTTCGAGAATACGCGATGAATGCTCCCTTAACTTTGTTATTAAATTCCTTATTTTATTTATGCTGCTTTCCTTCACTTGTTGAGTTTTATGCGGAACGTTGTTCCTTTTTCATAGCTGCTGTCGAGCAGTGTAAGTTTGCCTTTGTGATAATCATCGATAATTCGTTTTGAAAGGCTAAGTCCCAGCCCCCATCCTCTTTTCTTTGTCGAGAATCCCGGCCTGAATATATCCTTCCTGAATTTCTTGTCTACACCCTTGCCGTTGTCGCAGACATCTATAATAATGTCGTCCGTCCTGTCGGTAATTTTGAAATTAATGATGCCGTGGTCCTTCTCAATCGCGTCGAGCGCGTTCTTCAGCAGGTTTTCTATCACCCATTCGAAGAGCTCTGTGTTCAGTCTTACCATTACTTCGTCGGGAGCGTTTATTTCTATGCTCACTTTTTCGGTTATCTTTCCGTCAGATGTCGTAAGTCTGGGAATGCGTTTATGAAAATATCTTGAAACGTTCTTTATAAGCTCGCTGACGTTTTCGGGTTCGAGTTTCGGCTGCGACCCTATCTTGGAAAATCTCGTTGCAATTTTACTGAGTTTGTCAATATCGTTCTCCGTCTCACCAAGAATCTCTTTGTAATTCGGGCTTCCCGGTTCTGTGTTTCTTAGTATCTCCAGCCATCCCATTAACGACGAGAGGGGAGTCCCGAGCTGGTGCGCGGTTTCCTTCGACAGTCCGACCCAGATGCTGCTCTGCTCGTGTTTCTTGACGTACGAGAAACCTATGTAACCGAGAAGTATGAATATTCCACCGATTATGATCTCGAAGAAAGGCAGCAGCTTTAACTGCGTAATGAGCGACGACTGGCCGTAATTCACGTAATTAAGAATGACCGTGTCCCTATAGCTTACTTTTATCGGCGGATTAACCTCAACCATTTCCTTCGCCTGCTTCAGCATTATCTTCTGCTGCTCTTTGGGCGGCAGAGTCGTATCGATGTCAATATTCTTGTAAAAGTTGACTGTTTTGTATTCTTTGTCCGTGGCGATTATCGGAAAATCAATCTGCGTGATTATTTCGTTGAAAATAAAGTTGTACTCGCCCGTGGCGCTTTCGTCATTGGCTATGTATTCGAGAGATTTAGCGTAAAGGTTGGCAATCAGGGCTTCGCGTTTCTGTATCCTTTCAACGAGTATCTGTGTAAAGAATAGTATTGCGATGGCAATCAATACAGCGCTTATAACCAGTGCAATCTTTAATTTTAGGGAGCCGATTTTATACATCCGAATAATGCTATCCTATATTAATTAATATATTCTTATTTTACCGTCAACCAGCGATAAACAATTAACATTGAGCCGAAACGCGAAAATATTGATAATACTTTCAGTGCTGTTCATACTTTCGTTTTTTGCATCATTGTTTTCGGGAAGTGTCTTTATATCTCCCTTTGAGCTATTTTCCAAACCTGAATCCCTTAACGGAAATTTATACACAATTTTTTACGAAATACGGCTTCCGAGAACATTAAACGCCGTTCTGATCGGGGCCGCTCTGAGCTGTTCAGGAATAATTCTTCAGACTATTCTTCGGAACAAACTCGCCGAGCCCGGACTTCTCGGAATATCAGCGGGGGCCGGATTTGGCGCCATAATTCTGTTCATACTGCCGTTTGCTTCGTTCTACCTTACGGCGCCGGTTTCTTTCGTCACCGCGCTGGCCACAACCCTTGTAATATTTTATATTTCTAAGGGTTTAGACAATAAATATACGAATTTTTTATCATCAAATAAAATCATCTTAGCGGGAATAGCTATAAACGCTCTTTTATCGTCCGTTAACGCATTTTTGCTTATTTATTCCGGAAAATCATTGACTCATATTATATACTGGCTTAGCGGAGGCCTTTCGGGCAGGGGGTGGAACGAATTCACGCCTACGTTCATATTCGTAATAGCCGGCGTTTTTATTTCCGTATTGCTGTCGAAAGAATACAACGTTCTTTCGCTCGGCAATGAACTTTCGGTATCACTGGGACTTAATACAAAACGGCTTCAGAATATTTCAATAGCTGTTTCATCGATTTTAGCCGCTGCAGCTGTGTCTGTAGCGGGAATAATCTCATTTGTGGGATTGATAGTTCCGAACATTTCGAAACTTCTTCTCGGTTCGGACCACAGGTTCTCGATTCCCGGGAGCGTGCTGTTAGGGTCCGTATTTCTTCTTGTATCCGACATAATTGCCCGCACGATAATTTCGCCTTCGGAAATTCCCGTCGGGATAGTCACCTCTTTCATAGGCGCCCCGGTTTTCATATGGCTTATAATTAAAAGGGGGAACGGTGAATAATTTAAACGATACGATAGCCGCAATTTCCACTCCGCTCGGCGAAGGCGGAATTTCCGTGATAAGAATTTCCGGCAAGGATTCGTTTAATATAATCGGGCGGATTTTCTCAAAATCAAATGACGGAACGCATAAAACCGATTTCGGCGAAGTAAGGTCGCACACTATACATTTCGGATACTGCATGGACGGCGGCGGGCTTGTCGACGAGGTGCTCGTATCCGTTTTCAGAAATCCCAATTCTTATACCGGCGAGGACGTGATTGAAATTTCTTCGCACGGCGGTGCGCTTGTCACAAGAAAAGTACTTGAAGTAATTTTAAAAAACGGAGCGAGGCACGCCGAACCGGGCGAGTTCACAAAGAGAGCGTTTCTTAACGGCAGGATTGATCTGTCAAAGGCGGAAGCTGTCGCTGACCTCATAAAGGCAAGAACAGACGAAGCTCACAGGTCCTCACTTCAGCAGCTTGAGGGCTCTCTTTCGCGGTACGTCAATCAGGTACGGAAAGAGCTTATAGAAATTACGGCTCTGGTAGAACTTGAACTGGATTTCGCGGAAGAGGATGTCGAATTCACGAAGAAGGATGAACTGAAACGGAAATGTATGGACACGATAAAGGACCTTGAAGAAATAACTGCATCTTATGTAAGCGGAAAAGTTATCAGGGACGGGGTAAACGTCGTGATAGCCGGAAAACCGAACAGCGGAAAATCGTCGCTTTTCAACGCGCTGTTGAAATCCGACAGGGCGATAGTGAGCGACATATCCGGAACGACTAGAGATTTCCTTGAGGAGAACATTATAATAGAGGGCATATTGTTCAATCTTACTGATACAGCCGGTCTTAGAATGACAGAAGATATTATTGAGACTGAAGGAATAAGAAGAGCCAACGAGAAAATCAGCGGCGCGGACCTTGTGCTTTATCTTATAGACTCATCCGACCTTAAGGATGAGATGGCAGCAGGCATCGCATATTATGAAAAAAACATAAAAGGGAAAAATTCAATTCTCGTATTCACGAAATCCGATATCGCTTCGCCTGATTTCGAAAAGACGGAACTTCCGCAGTGTAATATCGTAATAAACACAAGAGACGACAGAGGCCTGACCCATCTGAAAAAAGAAATGGTGAAGCGTGTGCAGGAAAAGCTGAGTGATGCCGGTAGCAGCAGGGTGCTTCTTACCAATCACAGGCATAAACTTTGTTTCGAGCAAACGGCTGAATCTTTGCGAAACGTAGTCGCTTCGATCGACGGCGACATGAGCGGCGAGTACGTGTCGGTGGATCTGAGGAGCGCGCTTAACAGACTGGGAGAAATAACGGGCGCGGTTACCAACGAAGAAATACTGAATTATATTTTTTCGAAATTCTGCATAGGGAAATAAACAGTATTGTGTTATATTGAATGAATATGGTAATACCGCTGCCGTTTTAAAGGATAATGTTCTGAACATTTATTAACTTTAAAATCTCAATTATGAAGCTACCTTCTCTGAATTTGCTGTACAGGCAGGCCAAAGAAACATTTTTCCGTTTTCCGCTTGTCCTGGTTTCAGCATTGATCGGTACATACGCCATGATGCGATTGATAGGCTTTTCGAGAGAGTATTACGAAGTTCATTCGCAGCTTTATTTAAACATTGTGATGACGTGTTCGCTCGGCATACCGCTGTTCATAGCCGCTGTCCTCTTCGCGGAGTCGAGAAAATTCTCTGCAGGTATGAAACTTCTTGTACAGGCGATACCGGTTGCCGCGCTGCTTCTTTTCTATTTTACACTGTCAAACGATACGGACATTTTCGATATAGGAAGGTATTTCCTCTACCTTGTCGCTTTCCATCTTCTTGTCTCTTTCTCCGCACACTTATCAGACAAGAGCCAGACAGATTTCTGGGACTTTAACCAGACTATATTTTTGAGGTTCATACTTTCGGCGCTTTATTCCGGGGTGCTCTATGCAGGTCTTGCGATAGCGCTGCTGGCTTTCGACAAGCTGTTCGACATGCACATTGACGGAAAGAGGTACGGCCAGTTGTTTTTCTTCATAGCCGGAATCTTCAACACCTGGTTCTTCTGCTCGGGCGTTCCTGAAATTGGAGG
>CAIKZJ010000219.1 GCA_903831845.1 uncultured Ignavibacteriota bacterium | reverse complement strand
TTTTCTGACAGCGTCGAACATGTCGTCCGAAGTCGTTACGTCAATCCTTTTAACGCCGCTGATATCGGGAAGATTTACCGGACAGGTAATAAGCGTTACTTCGGCTCCCCTTTCGTACGCCGCTTTCGCTATCTCAAATCCCATCTTTCCGGAGGAAAAATTCGAAATGTAACGCACGGAATCTACCGGCTGTAAGGTCGGGCCGGCGGTTACAAGAATTTTTTTGCCTTTAAGGTCTTTGACAGCGAACTGATTCCTTACAAATGCGAGAATCTCTTCGGGCTCGGGCATCTTGCCGGGTCCGTAAAGCCCGCTGGCAAGCTCGCCGACGACCGGGTCCAGAATTTTATATCCGTATTTTTTCAGATCGGAAATGTTTCTCTGCGTGATTTTGTTCCTGTACATGTCTTCGTCCATAGTCGGTACGAGAACTACGGGGCATCTTGCCGCAAGTACTGCCGAAAGAAGGAAATTATCCGAAATGCCTGCGTTTATTTTCGCTATTGTGTTTGCTGTTGCGGGTGCGAGAACGAAGAGATCGGCCCAGAGGCCGTTTGTGATGTGCCAGGTGCCTGCCTTTACGCTCTCCGCTTTAGCCGGATCCGTATCGTCAAACATGTTTACGACGACTTCGTTCTTCGACAGAACGGAAAGAGTAAGAGGCGAAACGAATTTCACCGCCGACGGGGTCATAATAACCTTTACTTCGGCGCCGCTCTTTACGAGCAGCCTTACAAGACTGCATATCTTGTACGCGGCGATTCCGCCGCTTATGCCGACGATTATTTTCTTCCCCTTCAGCAAAACAATTTATTTTACGTCTCTGTAGCGGAAACTAAGCTTGCCGTCGATTAATTCTTCGACCGCCTGTAAAGTCGGCTTTTTGCGTTTTTCGAATTCGACAGACAGGTTAAGCTTGTCCTGGTTCGTCGTCGATTCGTCGTCAGTGTCCTTCATTGTGACGGGCTCAAGTCTCTGGCTGAGTTCAATCCTCGTTTCGTCGTTTATCTGACGCGACCTTTTTGAGGATATCACCGTTGCTTCATAAATGTTCTCAGCGCTTTTCTCGAATTTTTCGAGATCGACTGTTTTGATTGCCATTATTTTTGCTCCTTAATATAGTATTTATTGATAATTTTTTTTGCTTCTTCAACTGCAGTCTGCAGGTCGTCGTTATTCACAACATAATCAAACTCGCCTATTTTTGCCATTTCAAAATCTATTCTCGCAATGCGTTTTTTCAGCGTTTCCTCGGTTTCAGTCTTCCTGTTCTTCAGCCTTTCGATAATAGCTTCCTTGCTTGGGGGCTTCACGAATATTAACAAAGATTTGTCTCCGTAAATTCGCTTAATCGACAGGGCCCCTTTGACGTCCATGTCGAACACCATGCACTCTCCCTTGCTTAAACATTCATCAACCTGGCTTTTGAGCGTCCCGTAATAATTGTTATCGTAAATAAGCTCGTATTCCACAAACTCGTCGTTTTTAATCTTGCTCTCGAACTCTTCCCTGGTAATGAAAAAATAATCCTTTCCGTCAGTCTCTATTTCCCTCTTGCTCCTCGATGTCGCCGAAATTGAAAAACGGAATTCGGGATACTGTTTCAGTATCTCCTTGACGATAGTCGTCTTCCCGCTGCCCGACGGCGCTGAAAATACAAAAAGCATCCTATTCTATGTTTTGAATTTGTTCCCTTATTTTTTCGAGCTCTTCCTTTAAAAGCGAAACCTTCTGCGAAATTCCCGCGTCCGATGCTTTCGAGGCTATCGTGTTTATCTCCCTGTTCATTTCCTGAAGAAGGAAGTTCAGCCTCCTGCCGACGTTCTCCGGCGAGCTTACGCTCTTGCGGAAAAAATCAAGATGGCTCTTAAGCCTCACACACTCTTCGGTTATGTCCATCTTTTCTATAAGAAGCATTATTTCAAACTCAAGACGCCTGTCGTCTATTATGCTCCTGTCGTTGAGATAGGTTCCGAGCTTCTCGTTGAAAAGCCTCTTCTCCTCGTCCACTCTCGCTTTTCCCATTTCGACAATCGTCTTCGCTTCTTCCTCAATTATGTCGATCCTTTCGATAATATCCTTCTCCAGAAAAGCGCCTTCCTGCTTCTTCATCGCAATCATTTCATCGAGCGCGGTATTAATCAGTCCGCATATCATCGTGAACTCTTCCTCGTCGACAGCTTCCTCGTCGTCCTTTATGTAATGCTCCGAAAAAGCCAGAACGTGCTCAAGCTTTATCTTGTCCCTGGAACCGAGTTTCTTCCTGATGTCCTTTATTATCGATATCTGCTTCTTGAGCGCTTCAGGGTCAAGAATCATTTCGTGGTTCGAATTGTCGCTCTCGTCCTTGGTTATCAGCAGATTTACCTTGCCTCTGGAGATTTTCTGCTTTACGATTTCACGGATTTCATATTCACGGCTGTATATGTACTTCGGGCATTTCAGCGAGATTTCAGAGTATCTGCTGTTTACCGAACGCACTTCAATGAAATACCTGCTCCCTTTTTCAAGTGTTTCGGCTTTTCCGTAGCCGGTCATGCTGATTAACATAAGAGTGTGTTTACTTTACGTAATGTTTTGTTAAATCTTTCTTTAAATATTCGAACGCCTCATCGACGTTGTCGATGAACTTGTACAGCTTCAGGTCCTCGGGCGATATCATTCCCGTTCTCGCCATCTCTTCAAAATTAATCACTTTCTTCCAGTATTCAGGACCGTATACGACTATCGTCATCTTCTTGTTGAGCTTTAAAGTCTGCACAAGCGTCAGCACTTCCATCAGTTCGTCGAGCGTTCCGAATCCGCCCGGCATTATAACGAGCGCTTTTGCGAGATACGCGAACCAGAACTTCCTCATGAAGAAGTAATGAAACTCGAAATTCAGATGCTCGTCCATGTACTTGTTCGGGAACTGCTCGAAAGGAAGCGATATGTTGAAGCCGATCGACAGCCCTTTCGCCCTTCTTGCTCCCCTGTTCGCGGCTTCCATTACTCCCGGACCGCCGCCCGATGTCACAACGAACTTGTTGCCTTTTCTAAGCGACTTCGACCATTTCGTCATTCTGTATGCAAGCTCTTCACTGTCCTTGTAATATCTCGACATCTCTAAGTCGATTTCGGCCTTCTCTATGTCTTCAAGAAGTTTCGCCGAAGGTTTCTTCGTCGTTTTTACTTTCTTTTTCAGCTCCCGCAATTTCTTCGCCGCCACGTCGGGAGGCAGTGTTCTTGCCGAGCCGAAGAACACTATCGTGTCCTTGATTTTATTCTGTTTAAGCCTGCTGTATGGTTCCAGATACTCTGTAAGTATTCTAACCGTTCTTGCCGCGGGCGAATTAAGAAACTCGTTGTTCTTATACGCCTTGGGCGCTTTGTGTAAATGATCCATTTATTCCTATAGACTTCTTCCTCCGTCAACCACGAATATGTTGCCGGTTATATATTTGTTATGAATTGCCAGATATTCTATTAAACTGTTTATGTCGCCGCTTTTTCCGAACCTCTTCATCGGGTATAACCTCTCTTCGTCTTTTCTCGCAGTCTTGTTCTCGTCGTCGTCTATCCAGATAGTTCCAGGAGCTATCGAATTCACAAGTATGTCCGGCGCAAGCCGTTTTGCCATGAGCTTCGTAAGCTTGACAACTCCCGTCTTAGCCAGCGAGTAAGGTATGTGCCCCGTCCAGTTCTGAATTCCGCCGAGCGAGGAAATGTTTATAATGCTGCACGGCTTTTCGGGATTATCCTTCATCATTTTCGCGGCCTCGATAGAGCAGAAAAGAACGCTCTTGAGGTTCGAGTCGATGAAATCGTAGAATATCTCCTCGGTTATGTCAAAGAAATCGACATCGCTGAAGATTGACGAATTGTTTACAAGCAGATCGAGGCTTCCGAATTTCTTCTTTACTTCTGAAAAGGCCGCCTGTATGTTATCGGCTTTGCGGAGGTCTGCCTGCACTGCAAGCACGTCTGAACCTTTGGATTTCAACTCATCGACCGCGGCTTTCACCTCTTCATCGCTCGCCCTGTAGAAATTCAGCACTATATCGTATCCCAAATCCGCGAGCCGGAGAGCAATGTCCCTGCCCAGCCTTACCGCGGATCCCGTAACCATTGCTACTTTATTCAAATCCATATAATTAGTGCCCTTGGGACGACTCGAACGTCCGACACGCAGTTTAGGAAACTGCTGCTCTATCCACCTGAGCTACAAGGGCTTAACCTATAATTTACGAAATTTCATACTTTTATTGAAGTGAAAAATTCAAAACCGGTGATTTTCTTAATAGTTTTTTCTCCTCGTTACGAAGCCCCGGCTTCGTTACGCGTAATTACCTGAAATAACAATGATTTTTCGCGTCACGAAGCCGGGGCTTCGTGACGAGGGAAGGTTTTGCCATTTATCCTGTATTATTCTAACTTCCGCGTTTTTTGCGTCCCGACTTGTCGCGATAACTCCTAACTACTAACTTCAGCTCTAATTGTCTCGAAACACTCGTTTAAATTTCCTATATTTGCATTCAATCCGAAACGAAATAATTCATTTTCAAACATAATAAAACCAGTTTTATGAACACAAGAGAATTCATTGAAATCGAAGAAAAATACGGCGCGCATAATTACCATCCGCTCGATGTCGTTATTGAAAAAGCCGAAGGCGTATGGGTATGGGACGTCGACGGAAACAAGTACCTCGATTGTCTCGCGGCTTATTCCGCCGTCAATCAGGGACACTGCCATCCGAGAATCATTAAAGCGATGAAAGACCAGGCCGACAAGGTCACTCTTACATCACGCGCTTTCAGGAACAACCAGCTTCCCCTGCTCTGCAAGGAACTGTGCGAACTTACGGGATACGAAATGGTGCTTCCGATGAACTCCGGAGCCGAAGCGGTCGAAACAGCGCTTAAGGCAGTAAGAAAATGGGGATACACAGTTAAGAAGGTGCCCGAAAACAAAGCTGAAATTATCGTCTGCACGAATAACTTCGCCGGCAGGACAATTTCAATCATCAGTTTCTCCACGGAAGAACAATATAAAGCGGGATTCGGTCCCCTCACGCCGGGCTACAAGGTTGTGAAATACGGCGACGCGGAAGAATTTGAAAAAGCAATAACACCGAACACCGTAGCGTTTATAGTCGAACCGATACAGGGCGAAGGCGGCGTCATTGTTCCGCCGGAAGGTTATCTGAAGAAAACCTACGACCTCTGCAAGAAGAACAACATTCTTTTCGTAGCGGACGAAATCCAGTCCGGACTCGGCAGAAGCGGAAAACTTTTCGCGTTCATGTACGAAGGGATCAGGCCCGACGTGGTAACGATCGGCAAGGCGCTGTCAGGCGGCTGCTATCCTGTCTCCGCGATGCTCTCGACGAAGGAAGTACTCGGCGTGTTCAAGCCCGGCGACCACGGCTCGACGTTCGGCGGCAACCCGCTCGGCTGCGCAGTCGCGAGGGAAAGCCTTAAGGTTCTGGTAGAAGAAAACCTCATCGAAAAATCATACGAACTCGGCGATTACTTCAGAAACAAGCTCAAAGCGATAAAAACCACACTTATCAAGGAAATAAGAGGAAAAGGCCTCTTCATAGGCGTAGAGCTCAAGCCCGAAGCAGGCGGCGCGAGAAAGTACTGTGAAGGACTGAAACAGCTCGGAGTGCTCTGCAAGGAAACGCACGATAACGTTATCAGGTTCGCGCCCCCTCTCGTTATTAAAAAGGAAGAAATCGACTGGGCGGTCGAACAGGTCAATAAGGTGCT
>CAIKZJ010000218.1 GCA_903831845.1 uncultured Ignavibacteriota bacterium | reverse complement strand
GCGCTGGGTTACGCGCGCGACATTCCCGTACTTATGGAGAAACTGCTTCCCCTGATGAAGGAAAAAGGATTCAAGGTTATCACGAACGGCGGAGGCGTGAATCCTTCGGCTTGCAAGGACGCGATATTCGAAGTAGCGAAGAAACTCGGGATAAAGAATTTAAAAATTGGAATAGTAACTGGCGACAACATACTCGACGAAGTCGGTAATTTCATCGACAAGGGAATAGAACTGAAGAACATGGAAACCGGCGAGAGCGCGGCGAAGGTGAAAGACAGTCTTTTGAGCGCGAACGTTTACTTCGGAGCGGAACCCGTTGTCGAGTGCCTGAAGCAGGGCGCTGACATTGTGATTACGGGAAGAGTAACGGACACGGGTCTGACTCTTGCGCCTATGATTTACGAATTCGGATGGGATTTCAAGAACTACGACTTAATGTCGGCGGGCACGATAGCGGGACACATACTCGAATGCGGCGCGCAGGCAAGCGGCGGTAATTTCACGGGCGACTGGAAAAGCGTGCCTGATATGGAGAACATCGGCTTCCCTATCGCCGAAGCGTATCCCGACGGAACTTACATAATAACCAAACACGAAAAATTAGGCGGACTTGTGAGCGTCGATACGGTTTCCGAACAGTTAGTTTACGAAATCGGCAATCCGAAAGAATACATAACGCCCGACTGCGTAGCGGACTTCACATCGATACATCTTGAAAACGCAGGCAAGGACAGGGTAAAAGTTTACGGAATAAAGGGAAGCGAAGAGACTCCATTCTACAAAGTATCGATGTCATATTTCGACGGATACTCGGCGTTCGGAAGTCTGACTTACTCATGGCCCGACGCTTTGGAGAAAGCGCAGTACGCGGATAAGATTTTAAGAAAGAGACTTGAAAAACTCGGACTGAAATTCGACGAGATACGCACGGAATATCAGGGCTACAACGCGTGTCACGGCGGCATAGCGGAGAAGTACGAGCCGAACGAGGTAGTAATGCGGATCGGCGTCCGTTCGAAAGACAAGTTTTCTGTGGAAAGGTTCGGTATGGAAATCGCGCCTCTGATACTCACCGGTCCCCCGGGAGTGACGGGATTCGCGGGCGGCAGGCCGAAGCCGTCGGATGTAGTGGCGTTCTGGCCGGCGTTAATCCCCAAGACGGCCGTATCGCCGAAGGTATTGATAGAAGAACTCTGACACAATCAGAGAATATTATAACATAACTTAACTCATTTATATGGACAAGATACTCGTAATCGGATGTTCCGGACAGATCGGCTCCGAGCTCACACTTGCATTAAGAAAAATTTACGGCGGGGACAACGTATTCGCAACAGACATCAAGCAGGCTCCGCAGGACGTGGTCGAGAGCGGTCCTTTTCAGATACTCGACGTAATGAACGAGAAGAATTTAATACACTTCATCATCAGAAATAAAATCACGCAGGTTTATCATCTCGCGGCTGTGCTTTCCGGCAATGCGGAGAAACTTCCGCTTCAGGCGTGGGATATAAACATGAAGAGCCTTTTAAACATACTTAATCTCGGAAAAGACAACGGACTGAAGAAGATATTCTGGCCTTCGTCGATTGCGGTTTTCGGACCGACGACGCCGAGGGTAAAGACGCCGCAGTTAACTGTGATGGAACCGTCGACGGTTTACGGAATTTCGAAACTCGCGGGCGAAAGATGGTGCGAGTATTATTTCAAGAAATACGGACTTGACACGAGAAGCATAAGGTATCCGGGTCTGATAAGTTACAAGACGGAAGCCGGCGGCGGAACGACGGATTACGCGGTGGAGATTTTCTACGACGCGGTAAAGACAAAGAGTTACGACTGCTTCCTTAAAGAAGACGCGAGGCTGCCGATGATGTTCATGCCGGACGCCATAGATTCGACGATTAAACTGATGGAAGCTGACTCTTCGAAGCTTACAATACGTTCGAGTTACAATCTCGGCGGCATAGATTTCGACCCGAAGGAACTCGCGGCCGAAGTTAAGAAGCACATTCCGGAATTCAAGATAACTTACACACCTGATTTCAGACAGAAGATAGCGGAATCGTGGCCGGCGAGCATTGACGATACGGTGGCGAGGAACGACTGGGGATGCAATTATGAGTACGATCTGGCGAAGATGACGGAAGTGATGCTTAGGGAGATCGGGAAAAAACTTACAAAATAGTCATTACACACAGAAAGATCGGATTGAACAGATAAGAGCGGATAAAGATTATTACAGATTTACACAGATAAAGAATTAGCATTTAGCCCCGCCGTAACAGGCGGGGTTATACTTTAAGAATAAATTGGATATTGTTTCAAAAATACCGCATCACAGGAAGGGATTGTTCCTGATATCGCTCACGGCGTTTTTGTGGAGTTCGAGCGGACTATTCATCAAGATACTCACAGTAAACGCTTTCGTAATCTCATTTTACCGTTCGCTTATCGCGGCAATCACACTGCTGGTAATTGTTTTCACGAGAAAAAACAAGGTTAAGTTTGAGTTTGACGGACTGACTGTACTGGCTTCGGTTTTTTACGCCGGGATACTGATATTTTTTGTGATTGCGAACAAGATGACGACGTCGGCAAACGCGATATTCCTGCAGTTCACTGCGCCGATTTATCTTCTTTTTCTCGAGCCGCTTTTTCTGAAAACGAAGTTCAGAAGGAAAGATTTAATCACTGTTCTGATATGCGTGTCGGGGATGTTTTTGTTCTTCGCCGGCATACTTGAGCTCGGCAATATTTACGGCAACTTCATAGCGATAGCGGCGGGGATTTGTTTCGCGATGTTCTCGCTTTTCGTGAAGTGGAAGAAGAATCTCGGCGGGGAAAACACGATACTCAGCGTGATATTCGGCAACCTGCTCGTGGCGGTT
>CAIKZJ010000217.1 GCA_903831845.1 uncultured Ignavibacteriota bacterium | reverse complement strand
TTGTTCAATTTCATTACGCAGAAGAACGGCAACACGCTTATAAAAGAACTTGAACTTGCTCTCGAGAAACTCGAATACAGGAAGAAGACCGCTGCCGAACTCGGTAAGGAACTGTGCAGTATCGCTTTCCACCTCACTCCGACTTCATTCTCGGACGACGACTGGAACGACATCGAATATCTCGTAAGCATCGGTTTCAAGACTTTTAAATTTTACACGACGTATAAAAACGCGGGAATCTATTCATCATACGAGGGCCTTGAAAAAATTATTACTAAACTTAAGGAGTTCGACGTAACGATTCTTATTCATTGCGAAGATAACGAAACGATAGAGGCGGTTGATTTCAGGCAGCTCGACCTCGCGCAGGCATACACTCACACCCTGCTTCGTCCCGCAGAAGCGGAAGTTATCGCGATAAGAAAAATTCTGGCGATTGCGGAAAAAACGCAGGCGAACATTCACATTGTTCACGTCTCGACAACTGAAGGCGCGGGGCTTATCAACGAGTACAGAAAAAGGTATGGAAACGTTACCTGCGAAACCTGCCCGCAGTACCTTTATCTCAACGACGACAACCTTAAAACGCCCGGCGGACACAGGTATATCTGCTCTCCCCCGCTGAGAACAATTGACAACATGAACAAAATGCGCGAACTCGTTGTTAGCGGATACTTCGACGCTTTCGCTACAGACCACTGTGCGTTCCTTAAGAAAGACAAGGATAATTTTTTCGCGGATATCCGAGACGTTCCGAACGGATTGCCGGGAATAGGCGCGCTTACAAATCTGATATTCGAATTGTATGGCGGTCTTAATGATAAAACTGCAGTTGAATTAGGCCGAAGACTTTCATCAAACCCCGCTTTGATTACTGGACTTTATCCGATGAAAGGCGTAATAAAGGAAGGCTCTGACGCCGACCTCACAATTTTAAATTACGGAAGCAAAGAAAAAAGCATAACATCTACCCATTCTTTCAGTTACGAAACTTATTTCGGAAAGAAATCGAAACTCGATATTAAATATACACTGTTAAAAGGAAACGTTGTTTACGAAAACAACTGATTTTAAGAAATAAATTTTTTATAAATGGAAAATCCAAAAGCCTGGAGAAACGACGCGTACGCGAAGGTTACCGGCAGGGCAAGATACACGGATGACATAAAGTTTCCGTTCATGCTCCATGCCGTACCTGTGTACAGTGATTTCGTCCACGCGAAGATTTCGAAGATCGACACTTCGGCTGCGGAAAAATCCGAAGGAGTTGTGAAAGTCGTCACGCACAAGGACGTTCCGGGAGTTAACAGGTTCGGACAGATCATAAAAGATTTCAGGATATTCGCGGAAGACAGAATATTTTACAACGGCGACGTTATCGCTCTCGTAGTCGCAGACACACGCGCGAACGCCATTAAGGCGGCGGAACTTGTGAAACTCGAAGCTGAAGCGATTCCTTCGATACTCGACCCTGAAAAAGCGCTCGAACCCGACTGCCCGCTTATTCACGAAGAGCACGGCAGCAATATCATAAACGAACACAGAGTAAGAAGAGGAAACACAGACGAAGGTTTTAAGAACTGCGATGTAATTCTCGAAGAAAAATTCGAAACACAGTTCATCGAGCATTCATACATGGAGCCGGAAGTCGCGGTATGCAACCCGCGTCACGACGGCGTAATGGAAGTCTATGCGAGCATGCAGCACCCGTTCAGCACACGCAGGTTCGTAAACGCCGTGCTCGGCGGCAGACTCGCGGACGTTGAAGTCCTCAGCACGCCAATGGGCGGCGGCTTCGGCGGAAAGGACGATACAGTCTCAATCGTTGCCGCAAGAACAGCTCTCGCCGCGAAATTAACAGGCAAACCCGTTAAATGCTCTTACGCGCGCGAATGGTCGATTCGCGAAAGTTACAAGCGTCATCCCTACAAGGTGTATTATAAAATGGGACTGACGAAAGACGGAAAGATAAAAGCCGTTAAGACAAAAATCATAGCCGACGGCGGCGCATACTGCTCCGTTACGCCGTGGGTAACCTGGCGCTCGACAGTTCAGTGCTGCGGACCTTATCAGGTTGAAAACGTACACTGCGACACTTACGGCGTTTATACAAACAACGTTGTGACGGGTGCAATGAGAGGATTCGGCTCACCGCAGATGAACTTCGTCGTGGAATCGATGATTGATATAGCCGCGAGGAAACTCGGAATCGACCCGATCGAGATGAGAAGAATCAACATGGTTCGCCAGGACTGCATTACTATCACAGGCCAGAAACTCGACAACCACAAGGTCGCAATGGAAGAAACTCTCGAT
>CAIKZJ010000216.1 GCA_903831845.1 uncultured Ignavibacteriota bacterium | reverse complement strand
GTGTTTCCACGGATATTACCGAACGCAAACAGATGGAAAACCAGTTGTTCGAAAGCGAGCTTCAATATCGTACGCTGGCTGATCTCGGGCCAGCCTTGATCAAAACCCTGGATGCCAATAAACAATCCGATTATTTCAATAAAGGCTGGTTTAAATCAAGTCTCATTATGACATTTGCTACACTTTGGCTAACCTGTTTTAGAATTTTTGGGATTGATTTTGGCTTAATTAGTACGGATGGCCATTTAACAACCCTTGCACATCTAATTACTTGGCCTATAATTTCTATTTCGATTGCATTTACTATTATCAAAAATATTGCAGAAAAATATGATGAGGTCTCTAAAAAAAATGGGCAGTTTATTTTGACTAAAATAATTGATTCAATTGATGATATAGTAAATAAAAAAAATGTAAGATTCTGTAATTTTCTGAAAGATAATGTTGGGAAAAAAGATATTTCTCCTTTTTTTGTTATAACTCAACCCAGGGATCAAATTGAATGGATTTTAAGTAATATACAAATAACGTTGTCAGAAATCTTTGGTATTGATAGACAACATTTGTCAATAAGCTTAATATATTGGACTGATGAAACAAAGAAATGGTCTTGGCTGGCTAGAACAAATATAAATAATGATTTAGAGGTAAGGGATTTAATCAATAATCATAACACAACAGCTTATAAGGTTATTAATAGTTCTAAGAATTCTATTGTACATATTGATAAGCTGGAAGCATCACAGAAAAATGAATATTTGTTAAGTGATAGAGATCGTGATTTTAATGAAGTTGGCTCAATAATTTGCAGAGAAATTAACGTCGGTGAATCAGAAAATCCAAATATTAGAGCGATCATGAGTATTTCTACTTATGGGAAATTGATTTGCAACCCTGGCATCAATGTAGAAGAAACTATTACTAAAATTTTGCATATAATTATTCCTAGGTTTGAATCCAGGATAAAACTTGAACTTGCTTTATTATATATAAAGGAAGTTCTTGCAATGGATGTTAGTAAAAATTAAAGGACATCTTGATTTTTCAAAATAGATTTCGATCTTATTATCTTTTATATTTTTTTGAAAGTTCTGAATTATTATCGATTTGTTATTTATCAAAGATTGATATTATTTTCAGCTAATAATTTCACCTTTTCGTTAAAAATGAAAACCCAACTCTACACCTCCGTCTTCGAACGCTCCCTTAGGCCATCCTGGATTCCAGCCAGGAGTCCCAATTGAATCTGGATGCAAAGAACGCACATGCTGGAATGAAAAAAGTGTATCGTTTTGCTTCGTATCTCTCTATGTCCTCTGTAAAAAAAGCCTTGCCGTAAACTTGATTCTTGCTTCTTGATTCTGTTATTTCACTCCCTTTTTCATTTTTATTCATCCAAAAATTGAATAAATTACGAAAAATCTACTTTAAGGTAACTAAAATACATTTCAATATGAAAATTTTCATCGATACAGCGAATCTGAATGAAATCAAGGAAGCCGCGGATATGGGTCTGCTCGACGGCGTTACCACCAACCCGTCACTCGTAGCCAAGGAAGGTCATAAGGATTTTAAGACCATGCTCGAAAAAATCTGCGCCATCGTCGACGGCGATATCAGCGCCGAAGTCGTTTCAACCGACGCCGCGGGCATTGTCAAGGAAGGAAGAGAACTCGCCAAGATTCATAAAAATATCGTTATAAAAGTACCTCTCATTAAAGAAGGACTGAAAGCCGTCAAGACTTTCTCCGACGAAGGCATCAAGACTAACGTCACGCTCTGCTTCTCGCCCTCGCAGGCCCTGCTTGCTGCAAAAGCCGGCGCGTACCTTATCAGTCCGTTCGTGGGAAGACTCGACGATATTTCTCTCAACGGCATGGACCTGATACAGCAGATTGTCCAGATATACGACAACTACAACTACCAGACGCAGGTTCTCGTAGCTTCGGTCCGCCATCCGATGCATTTCGTCGACGCGGCAATGATTGGCGCTGACGTGTGCACGATGCCGTTCAAGGTTATTGAAATGCTCGCGAAACATCCGCTGACGGATATCGGTCTCGAAAAATTCCTCGCGGACTGGAAGAAATTGAATTCATAATTTTCGGATCATAATATTAAAATTTTAAGTCATGAAAAAAACAGCGTTCAACGAGATTCATAAAAAATATGGAGCCAAGCTGGTTGAATTCGCAGGTTTTGAGATGCCCGTTCAGTATGAAGGTATTATTGCCGAGCATAAAGCAGTGAGGAATTCAGTCGGTGTTTTTGACGTTTCGCACATGGGCGAGGTCAGGATTCACGGTAAAGACGCTTTCGCTTTCGTTCAGAAACTTACTACAAACGACGTGTCGCAGCTGTTCAAGGGAAGAGTGCAGTATTCGTCGATGTGCCTGCCGAACGGCGGCATCGTGGACGACCTGCTTGTCTACCACTGCGGCGATTATTTCCAGTTAGTCATCAACGCGTCGAACGTCGATAAGGACATAGCGTGGATGAAGGAAAACGCTTTCGGAGACGTGAGGATTGAAGACGTTTCGGACGCCACTTCGCTTCTCGCGGTGCAGGGAAAGAATTCGCTCCCTCTGCTTCAGAAACTTACGGATACTGATTTATCAAAGATAGAATACTATCACTTCGAGTTCGGCAAGATAGCCGGACAGGACGTTATCATTTCCCGTACGGGTTACACCGGCGAGAAAATCTGTTTTGAAATTTATTCTTCGTCGGACATCAAGAAGTCGGAGGATTTATGGAACGCGATTTTCGAGGCGGGCAAGGAATTCGACGTCAAGCCGATAGGCTTGGGCGCGAGGGATACGTTACGGCTCGAGTACGCCTTTCGTCTTTACGGAAACGACATGGACGAGACGACGAACCCGCTCGAGGCAGGACTGGCGTGGATTACAAAGATTGATAAGGGCGACTTCAACGGCAAGGAAGCTATCGTTAAAGCGAAAGCCGAAGGCCTGAAGAGGAAACTTGTCGGCTTCGTAGTCGACGACAAGATGGTCGCGAGGCACGGACAGGACGTTTACGTGGGCGACAAGAAAGTCGGACACGTCGCCAGCGGCGCGCCGTCGCCGATGCTCGGAAAGAACATCGGAATGCTGTATGTCGAAACGGAATTCAGCAAGACAGGCAATTCCGTAGAGATAGACGTGAGAGGCAAGAGGATTAAGGCGGATATAGTCAAAACCCCTTTCCTT
>CAIKZJ010000215.1 GCA_903831845.1 uncultured Ignavibacteriota bacterium | reverse complement strand
CGGCGGCGTATACCGCACGACAAACGGCGGATACAACTGGCATGCTCTCGGTCAGGTGGGCGGAAGCGGTCAGCCGAATATTATTTATATGTTTGATAAAAACCTGGGTTTTGTCATACATAATCCAAGTTACGGTATGCGGCGAACTACAAACGGCGGTTTTAACTGGACTTATATGGCGGGTGAATATTTCACCGGGATACAGTTTGTTGACAGCCTGACAGGGTGGAAAACGTATGGAGGAGTTAAAAAAACGACAGACGGTGGTTTAACCTGGGTATCGCAGACACTGCCTATTCTACCGCATTATTGGGTGACATCATATGTTTTTGCACTTAATAAAGATACTGCATGGGTTGTCGGAGATGATTGGTCGAATGGCCCTATATACAAAACCACAAACGGCGGTTCCAATTGGGGGTATCAATTAACTGATACTTCTATTCATACCACTTATTATGATTATATATATTTTGCAAATAAAAAGACGGGGTGGGCAAAAACCAGTTCTTACCATTCGGAGATTCACACTACTTCGGGCGGTTCCGACACGACATATTACACAGGCATAAAACTTGTCGAGGAATTCACGCCGAAAGAGTATTCGCTGGGACAGAATTACCCTAACCCGTTCAATCCTTCGACAAACATTCCTTTTGAAATTAAAAACGGCGGATATGTCACGCTCCGCGTTTATGACATAACAGGCAGAATGGTGAAAGAGCTTATGAATGGCAGATGGGGCAGGGGCAGTTACGTGTGCGATTTCGACGGCTCCGGTCTGCCGAGCGGTATTTACATATACCGTCTGATGCTCGATAATGCAGAGCAGGGCGTAAGAAAAATGATATACGTGAAATAACTTGATAAAACTACCTTCCTCCTTCCAAAGTCAGGGATTCGCTGTGGCGAACTCCAGCTTGGGAAGGCAAATGACTGTGTTCCTGCTTCCCAAGCAGGAGCTTGGGAAGCAGAGAAATGATACCCTCTTGTCATCCCCGCGTGTTCTAAGCTGGGACCGTGGTAGAAAACACTAAATTAAAAAGGAAATTTTGCGGACACGGATTGCAGCATAATAAAACAGGGCGGTAATATAAAGTCTCATAATATAAAAATATTCTGCTCTTAAGGTCTTCGCCTTTAATCTTGAACGTGTCCCGGCATTCCGTTAGTTTTTAAGAAAAATAAAATTTTATGTTCACAAACGTCCGCTGGTTCGTTAAGACAAGCATAGTGTTCATGCTCGCGGGAATCCTTTCGGGATTCTTTATGATGCTCGCCAGAAGAGTATTCGAAATAGGCTACGGCCCTTCGCTCCTATCGGCGCACACGCATGTCATACTTGTCGGGTTTATGATGATGATGATAATGGGCGTCTCGATTTGGTTCTTCCCGAAAGCTGAAAAAACGGACACCAGGTACAAGCCCTCGCTTGTCGTTGCCGTTTACTGGCTGATGGTAATCGGCACATCCGTCAGGTTCATCGGCGAATTCACCGACGCCTTTGTAACTCTTCCCTTGCTAAATTATATAATAGTTGTTTCGTCGTCTCTACAGATAATTGCCGCCGCAATATTCGTCTATACAATATGGGGACGCGTTCGTCCCGTCGGCAGCCAGATACGTGAAGCCAAAGGCGAAAGATTCTGAATATTTAATTGGTTTAATTTGTAATTTCAAATTAATTCACTTAAATTCACAAGTCTTGGCTTGGGGGATTTTTCCTGAATCTAAATATCTATTATGCAGTCCTATTGTTTCGAAGTTAAATCTGTGTGCGTAAGCTGCGGCGGCCCGATTGCCATTAACGCATTTACAAATAAGGTTTTCTGCGGCGCCTGCGGCGCGAAGAATGTCG
This sequence comes from uncultured Ignavibacteriota bacterium, assembly GCA_903831845.1. Classification (GTDB taxonomy): domain Bacteria; phylum Bacteroidota; class Ignavibacteria; order Tepidaquicellales; family Tepidaquicellaceae; genus CAIKZJ01. Next base: position 758 of record CAIKZJ010000215.1, on the reverse strand, counting down.
TATCGTCAGATGAATGGACGTCAATCGTCAAAGACAATATTAAGGAAGCCAGGAATTTCGCCGAGGGCGAAGGACAGAACTCGAAAACTTTCGGCGGAAATTACGAGTACTCGCTCCTCTTCGGGAAACAAAAAGCCAGATGCCGTAACTGCAAAACAAGCGTTCCCGAAGATTTCTTTTCTTCATTCGGCGGCAATGACTATAAATGCTCGAAATGCGGCGATATCGTGACCGTCAGAAAACCGGACGACTTTATCCTTAACATTGTTCCCGAAGCTGTTTTTGTCGCGGGCGAGGACCTTAATCAGTTAAATTCCGACACGCCCTCAATGACAAAACCCGATGCCGCAAAACCTGTGCTGTTTAACTGCCCCTCCTGCGCAGGCAACCTCGAGGTCGACGGCGCTTCAAGAATGATTACATGTAAATTCTGCAATTCGAAAATATACCTGCCTGATGAACTCTGGCACGAACTCCATCCCGTGAAGACTGTCAGCAGATGGTACGTCCTCGTAGATGAATCGAAGGTAGATATAAACACACTGCCGGAGTACTACGACCTTTCGGATATCGCTACGGATAAAGACGGCAACCTTTATGTCGCGGGCGCAGACAATGACAATGACGATCAGTTCATGCTCTTCTCGATTACTCCCGAAATGAAAGTAAGATGGTTGAGACAGGATATAAAATATGAATACGAAGACGCGGGAATAACAACTACGCTGGACGGCAAACTCCTCTTGTGGAACAAGAAT
>CAIKZJ010000214.1 GCA_903831845.1 uncultured Ignavibacteriota bacterium | reverse complement strand
GACAGTGGATGCCGATGCATTTGATGTCGAGCGCGTCAGCAAGGTGAATCGGTCCCGTCGAGGAACATATCATTAAATCAGCCGCTGAAATAATTTTAATGAAATCGCGGAGATCTTTGAAGTCGGGCGAAACGTCGATGATCCTTTCGTCGTCTATAGCTCTTACGGAAGATTTGAACTCATCCGTCATTTCATACGCTGTAAGAAGAAGGACAAAATTTTCCGATGGAAACTTTTGAACAAGTTTCTTAATTAGTTCAAGGTATTTGTTCTCGCTCCAGTTCGGCGCCGAGTTTTTAGAGCCAGTGTGGAGGATAATTTTAAATGTATCTTCTTTGATGTTTTTCCGAGCAAGAAAACTCTTTGCCCAGGATTTCTCTTCATCCGACAAATATATTTCGGGCTGAATGTTATCTGTTACAACGCCGATTTTTCTTGCAAGGTCCATGCAATAGTCCGCTTCATGTCGGAGGTTCCTGTATTTGTCCCTTGAAACGCTTCGCATGTAAGTAAGAATCTCATAGAGTTTATGCCCGACACCAATCCGGTTCCAAATACCCGCAAGGAACATCTGGTACGCGGCGCGTTCGGTCGGCCATACGAGAAGTCCGGTACCGAATCTGTGTCTGCGGATTTCCTTTGTAACTTTCCAGAAAGTATCTTTTGAAAGATCGTCGGTTACGATAGCGTCAAGATGCGGATTGTTATAAAGAATCTTAGCAGTATTCGGCTGAACGAGGGCTCCTATGTATGCGCCGGGATATTTCTTCCTGATTTCGCGGATCATCGGTGTAATCATCACAACGTCCCCGACCCTGTCGGTCCTGACTATTAGAATCCTTCTGCCCATCAGATGTGATAAGGAATTTGCAAATGATTCTTATTTATCAGTTCCAGGAACTTTTCGAAGATGTATTCTTTCGGAAGTTCAGTCATGCAGATATTGCCGATGGGGCATTCAAGAAGGTTGCAGTGCAGGCATTCCAGTTTTTCATTCTGCGCTATCACGTTCTGCTCTCCGTAAGGTCCCTGCAGATGCGGGTTTGTCGGGCCGTAAATACCGAGTACAGGCTTGCCCATGGCTCCCGAAATATGCAGCGGGCCAGAATCGTTTCCGATTATAACGCTGCAGCGGCTTATAATGGCAGCGAGGTATCTAATCGGGCTGTCGGGGATGACGAAAGCGAGATGAGGAAAAAGTTTCTGTATATGTTCGGCGTCGTGAAGTTCCTTTTTATTTCCCCATAGCAGAACATACTTAACTCTGAACTTCTCGTTGAGCATCATTATCAGCTCGACATAATCATTGAGTTTGTACTTTTTGGATTCCCAGCCGCCAGTAAGGGCAATGCCAACCAGAAAATCGTTCCGGAGATTATTTTCGTTTATAAACTTATCTGCAAACTCTTCATGAACGATATTAACGGAGAGGTTGAGTTTCTTCGAAACGATGGGAATGCCGGCTGCGGTGAGCGCGTCGAGGTTGAAATCCGTGTTATGGACTTCGCCGCCTCTTCCGGTTTGTTTGATGTTGTACGCGTAATTTCTTCCTCTGAACCTGAACCCGACTCTGTATTTCGCTCCGGTAATCCATGTCAGAAGCGCGGTTCTCGGGTTGCCGAACAGGTCAATCACGAGGTTATACCCTTTGTGTCTGATGTGCCGGAGCAGGTCGAACGATTTGTCGATGCGCATATCGTAAGTGAGCACGCGGTTTATGTAATGGTTATCCATAAGAATATCGCGGTTCTTTATCAGCGTAAGATAATCTATTTCCGCTTCGGGAAAATACGCGCGCAGGTTCGGCAGCACCGGTGTTGACAGCAGAACGTCTCCCATTCCGCCGAATTTAATCACGAGAATTTTCCGTATTTCGTCTTTGTTTATGCTCACTTAAATATTTTCGAGTATTATGAAATTATTTTCTTTTACTTTTGTAACCGGTTTTTCCTTGAAAACTTTTTTATCTCTGAAACCGCACAGTTCGTAGACCGGGCATTCGCCGCAGAGCGGGGAAGCTGCCCTGCATATACTTCTGCCGAACTTGATAAGGTTAATGTGAAAACCAACCTTGTCTTTATCCGGCACGATATCCTTTGCCGCAGTGAAAGTCTGCTCCGGAGTTTTCGTATCAACTATTCCCATCCTGTTCAGAATCCTGTGCACGTGAGTATCGACGGGGAACGCCGGTCTTTCCATGCCGAAAGCGAGCAGGCATGCTATCGTCTTCGTGCCGATGCCCTTATAATTCAGCAGTTCTTCGTAAACTTCTTCATCTTTCTTTTTTCTGAGATGCTCGAGAGAGATCTTTCCGTAATTCTTTTTCATCCCGTTCAGCATCATTTTAATATCTCTCGATTTCGTATCCGCCATTCCGCATACTTTTATTTCCTTCGCCAGATCGCGGAGCGGAGCCGCCGCAATTTCATCCCAGTTCTTATACCTGTTCTTCAGGTTGACAAACGCCTTATGCGACGTTTTGTCGGTTGTGTTCTGCGAGAGCTTTGTGGCAATGAGCACATCGACAAGGTTCTTTTTTTTCTTTCCTGTTCTTACGGCAGAGCCGAAATGCAAATCAAGACGTTCAATAATATCGCCGAGCCGCTTGTTCTTCAATTTCAGCCCTTCAGTATCTTATTCAGAATGATTTTCACTATCCGGGGCGCTGTTTTGCCGTCGTAATATTTTATGGCGCGGCCATTTTTAAACGAGCCGTTCATTATTTTCTTTAATTCGGCAAACACTTTTCTGCTGTCGTTACCGCAGAGCACATTGGTGCCGTGTTTTACGGTAACGGGTCTTTCGGTATTTTCGCGGAGCGTGATGCAGGGAATTCGCAGATATGAAGTTTCTTCCTGGATGTCGCCGGAATCCGTAATGACGAATTTCGAATTCTGAACGAGTGAAAGAAAATCGATATACCCGAAAGGTTCGGTGATTACAAGGCTTTTTATGTTATCTATTCTGCTTCTCAGTTTCAGTTTATCAATCATCTTTATAGTTCTCGGATGCGCGGGGAAAACTATGTCGAGTCCCGGCGCGATTCTGTTCATCTCTTCGAAAATTGAAATTATATTTCCGAAATTTTTCTTTGAGTCGACGTTTGAAGGCCTGTGCAGAGTAACGAGCGCATAGTTTTTGCGTCCGAGGCAGAGTTCGTCAAGGATTTTTGATTTGTTTGCCTGTTTTATATAGCCTGCCAGCGAGTCTATCATAATATTTCCCGTAAAGAAAATCTTCGATTCCGGAACGCCGCTATTCATCAGATTTTTCACGCCGTCTTCTTCGGGAACGAAGAGATAGTCCGCTATAGAATCCGTAACGATCCGGTTAATTTCCTCGGGCATATTTCTGTCGAAGCTTCGCAGGCCGGATTCGATGTGCGCGACGGGCACGGGTTTATCGTTGAAAAGTATTTTCGAGCAGACGACTGACGCAGCCAGAGTTGAATTGACGTCGCCGTAGACGAGAACGAGGTCGGGTTTTTCTTTAAGCACGACCTTTTCGAAGCGTTTCATAATTTCGGCAGTTTGTTCCGCATGGGAATTCGAGCCGACTTCGAGATTAATGTGAGGTTTCGGCAGTCCGAGTTGTCTGAAGAAAATTCCGGACAGGTGTTTATCATAATGCTGTCCTGTATGGACAATTTTATGCGTCACATTCCGTTTATATTTCGACAATTCCTTGTGCAGGGGCGCCATTTTCATGAAATTGGGCCTTGCGCCGACGACTGACAGTATTTTTTTCAAAATTCGAAAATAATTTCGGGAATTTAGCATTTTTAAACCGCATTTTACAGGCAAATACACCTGAAGAGAAATTAGTAATTAGCAATTAATAATTAGTAATTAGGAGCTTAAATCTGTTTCAGAACTGTATTTGAATTATTTAGGTTATAGTTCTGGCTGAAGGTTTTAAGTCATGTATCTTTGAATTATTAATTACTAATTAT
>CAIKZJ010000213.1 GCA_903831845.1 uncultured Ignavibacteriota bacterium | reverse complement strand
GGGCGAAACGGACAAAGCCCTTGCATTGTACCAGAGCATACTCGACAAGTCAAAGAGCAAAGAAGACGCGATACAGATTGCAAGGCTTCTTTACAATGTCGGAATAAAGGAAAGACAGGCAGAAAAATACGATAAGGCAATAACGATATTCGACAACGTGCTTAAGATACAGTTCCTTCCGAAGGACAACATTTACTATGAAACATCTCTGTTCAACCTGGGATATGCAAATTACCAGATTGCGGTAAAAATGGCAACCGACGGAAAGACCAAAGCGGAATATTCTCCGTACCTTAACAACACTGTGAAGTTCCTTGAAGAGCTTACAACCTCTTCGAAGACAAAAGAACTTCTGAAGGATTCATATGAAATTCTCATCAATGCATACGACGCGCTCGGAATGAACGACAAGAAGGACGACGCTCAGAAAAAGAAAAACGCTTTACAATAAAAACATAAAATGAACGAAACCAAGTCTAACAGCGGCAGGTGGTTCTGGGGCATATTCATAGGCCTCGTTGTAATCGCCCTTGTATTCGTCGGGATTTCTTTTCTTGTTCTCGCGGTTTCGGTTACCGCGACCGGCGACAGAAATTTCGAGTACGTGACTTCAGGTTCCGGAAATGAGAAGATTGCTGTTGTGGAACTTGATTTCACAATACTGGATTCAAAATCCATTGTAAGACAGTTCAAGAAATACCGCGAAGACAAGAGCATAAAGGCGATAGTTCTTCGCGTTAACTCTCCCGGTGGCGGTGTAGCCGCTTCGCAGGAGATGTATGAAGAGGTTAAAAAGACAAGGGATTCAGGCAAGCCGGTGATAGTTTCTTTCGGCTCCATAGCGGCAAGCGGCGGATATTACGTTGCCTGCGGCGGCTCTCTGATAGTCTCAAACCCCGGCACGCTTACCGGCAGCATCGGTGTTATCGCTACTTTTCCTAACTGGAAAGAACTCGGAGAAAAAATCGGCGTTAAACAGACTGTTGTTAAAAGCGGCAAATTAAAAGATTCGGGAAATCCTTTCAGAGATATGAACAGCGATGACCTCGAATATTTCCAGGAGATAATCGACAACTCCTATGAGCAGTTCCTTGAAGTCGTATCGACTGAAAGGAAAATCGACAGGGAGGAACTCCGGAAAATCGCGAACGGAAGAGTATACACTGGCAAACAGGCAAAAGAGTTAAAGCTTGTAGATTCGCTGGGTACTTACGAAGACGCAATAAGGATAGCCGGGCAGATTGCGAAAATCAACGGTGAGCCTTCGATCGTGCGCGAAAAATCCAGACGCAATTTCTTCGAGTATCTCGTTGAGGGAGTTTCGGGGAATCCGCTGAAGGAAATCAAGGAAGAGCTGAATACCGAGTTCTTAAACAAACCTGTATTACAATATAAATTCGAAAGGTAGCAAAATGACGAGAGCACAAATAGCAGCCCAGATATCGGATGCAACCGGCATCAGCAAGAAGGAAGCCGAGATTGTAATTGAAGGTTTTATAAGCATCGTGATTGACTGTCTTTGCAATAACGATTCGATTGAGATAAGAGGATTCGGCACGTTTAAGAATGTCGTAAGAGAACCGATGAAAGCGAGAAATCCTAAAACCGGAGAGACCCTGCAGCTTGATAAAAGGTATATACCGAAGTTCAAGGTTTCGAAGGAATTTAAAAAACTTGTTCAGGAAAATTTATCAAAAAAATAAATAAACGAAAGGAGTAAACTATTAATGCCTTGCGGTAAAAAAAGAAAAAGGGCTAAAATGTCAACTCACAAGAGGAAAAAAAGATTAAGAAAGAATCGTCACAAAAAGAGAATCAGATAATCTTTTAACATAAGCGGTTTGAAATATAAAACCCTAAGCATTCACTTAGGGTTTGTATTTTCCTCTTTACAGCTATCCCCTTCGGGATAACGAATAATTCATGGTGATATCATTCCCCATGAATTTTTTGTTTTTAGGGGAACATATCCGCCATTTGCCGTGTAAAACAGATAAACCTAAATTATACGGCAATGGAAACCAAAAAAAGAAACAACATCATCGTAACAACGACATTTCTCCTTCTGATTTCCTGCATCGTTTTTCTGGCTTATTCCGATCTGAAAAGCAGCCTAAAAGGCTCTTCGAAAGGAAATTTAATAGGAAAAGGCATAAGATCAGCAGGTCCGGTAAAGATGAAAACAGGGCTTAATAACCGTTTCTATTATGAAAACAAGCAGGTTTATCTCAACATCGACCTGAAAGCTGACAAGGTCGAGGCCAAAAGAGAAAGAACACCACTAAACCTGGCTGTTGTCATCGACAGAAGCGGTTCGATGGACGAAAAGAACAAGCTGACTTACGTCAAAAAAGCTGTGGAAAACATCATCGATAATCTTGACGAAGGCGATTATGTTTCTCTCGTCGCTTATAACGACGAAGTAACGGTTCTGCAGAAAACGACACAGGTGGAAAGCAGATATCTTCTGAAAGAAAAGGTTAACAAGCTTAATGCTGCGGGGTTCACGAACCTTAGCGGAGGAATGCTGGAGGGATTCGACCAGGTGTCAAGGTCCTACAAAAAAGGATACGTCAACAGGGTACTGCTGCTCTCCGACGGACTTGCAAACAGGGGCATAACGGACAGATTTAAACTTGCCGAAAAAGTCCGCGATATTAATAAGGAAGGCGGAATAGTAATCTCCACATTCGGAGTCGGTAACGATTTTAACGAAGATCTTATGACCGATCTGGCTGAATACGGCAAAGGCAACTATTATTATATCCGTGATGCAGAGCAGATTCCCGATATATTCGCTCATGAATTAAGCGGAGTAAGAATGCTGGTCGCGCAGAACACAAAAGTGACGGTTCGCTTCCCGGACAATTATCTTTCCCTGAACAGAGTGTTCGGTTATCCATATGAAGTCCACGGCGATGAAGTTACTATCGATTTCAAGGATGTATTCTCTGAACAGAACAAGACCGTTCTCCTTAAGTTCAACGTCATAAGGCCCGTCAGTTCAAGACTTGAATTCGATTGCGAACTCCGTTATAACGACGTAACGAATAATTTCCTGACTATGAGCGAGACCGAGCATTGCTCGATAAACGCTGCAGTCAGCAAGGCAGAATACGAGAAAGGCTATGACGAAAAAGTACAGCAGAGCGTTGCGCTGTTTGAAACCAACGACCTGATGGAACAGGCATTGCGCGAGGCCGATCTCGGCAATTACGAAAAGGCAAAGGAAAAAATGCAGACCGGGAGAGCATATATGGATGAACAAATGTCTAACATTGCTCCTTCACCGGAGATGAAACGCCAGGTTGAAACAATGGACAGGTACGACAAGGACCTTAAATCGGCGGAAACAAAGACCGAAGAGGAAAGAAAGGAAATGCAGAAATCAGGGAAGTACGACAATTATAACACGAGGAAGAATAATTAAGATCCCGGGATGTTTTTGAAGAATCAAGAAGCAAGAATCAAGTTTAGAACAAAATTAGAAAACGAAAAGAATTAAAAGAATCTAAATAAAAGCATAATATCAATTAACGAATAACACCGTAACACAAAAGCCCGCTCTCGCGGGCTTTTTATATGTATTAAAGCTATTAATTGTCAGTTAGTTTTCATTTTCGCCCAGGAATCTTTCAATCCTACCGTTCGATTGAATACCAGAATTTTATCGTTAGAAAGCGGGTCAACGCAGAAATACCCCATGCGGACGAACTGGAATTTATCCCCTGCTTTAGCTTTCGCAAGTTCAGGCTCAATAAGACAGTTGTCGAGTATTTCGAGTGAATCAGGATTTATCAATTCCCTGAAATCTTTTTCCTCGTGTCCCGCCGGGTCTTCGTCCGTGAACAG
>CAIKZJ010000212.1 GCA_903831845.1 uncultured Ignavibacteriota bacterium | reverse complement strand
ATGCCGAACCGGTTTCGGTTTGTTTAATAAATACAGCGCAATTAGTACCTGTGCCTCTTGTCCAGTTTATCTTGAATTTCACGACGCTTACGTTCGTGAAGGAGATTCCGGACGCCTGTCCGGACGGACAAACAGCGGCAGAGATTATATTTGAATGAATGCTCTGGCCGTACGAGTTTTCTGCTCTGACCCGGTAGTAGTAAGTGCCGCCCGCGAGTCCCGACAGAGAGCAGTTCAACGCATTGCCGACGTCGAGGTTGTTGTATCCGGATATAAAAGAACTGAAATCGGGAGTCAAAGAAACGTCGAGTCTGTATTTTGTTGCATTCACGACAGAATTCCAGTTTGCGGTGAAAGATGAAGACGTCACATTAGTCGCGGGCAATGCCACGGGCGCTGAAAGAGGATTCAGTCCGCAGACTGCGAGGATAACGGTTCTGCTGTTTCCCGAAACGGTTTTTGTAAATCTTATGCTCGTGACGACTTTGAACATGTCGTTATTCGCAAGAGTAATTAAACAGTCATAAAGGCGCGGGTTATTGGTTGTTGTTCCGTCGATGTCATCGTACCTGTCGTGATAGGTCGAACTGTAATTTCTTGCGTTGACCCTGCCGATTTTCTGAATAGCGTATCCTGTTCCGTTGAACCAGTCCTGGACGCTGAAAGAATAGTCCGCATAAGTAGCGTCGTTAAAATTCAGACGCACAGTAAACGACGAGGAGCCTTCGGCGCTCGAGGCGAGAATCGCGAGCCGCTGATAAGACTGGGGGACTGAAAGCGTAAGCGTGCCGACATTGACAGTATTGTTCAGATAAAGAACGTTGTTCGCGTCGTACGACTGGAGCAAGTATGTAATAGCTGAATTGTTAGCGCTTGTAATAAGACGGTTTGAGGGAAGGCCGCCTTCGGGCGCAGTGCTTTGGTTGTAATTTCCGCGGAAATCGGTTGAGTACATCACGTGTCCCGCGAACGCGTTATCTCCGTCGAAGATAACATTTGTAGTATTGTAAGCCTGATTCGTACCCGGACCGCCGTTAGCGATCATATCATAATTGAAACCGGTTACGGAGATCTGGGAATAATTCTGGGAATAAGAGGCGCTGTTTGCAAGAAAACAGATTAATGCAATTATTGAAAATGCTTTAAAATTCATGAGCCACCCCCTATGTGTTAAATAAAATGCTGCAAAAATCAGACCATCCGAAAAATGCAATTTTATTTATTTTTAAGGGGGTTAGCAGGAATTTGGAATTTAAAAATGATAATAAAATCTCAATTTGAGAAAGGTTTTTCAGTTAACAGATAGCATTTAACAGATAACAATTAGCTCATAATGCGGTGAGTATAAATAAAAACTGCCGTGAGGTAATTCACGGCAGTTGTAAAGAATAACTATTCTGACAGAAATTATTTTTTGAATCCGGTAGATGAAACTCCGTTGCCGTCAGAGTACGAGAAATAATAATCGGTTTCGTCTGTTTTAAGAGTAACTGAATATTCGCCGGAGTATTTTAAATCCTTAATCTCTTTCGAGAGAGTCATTACTTTCTCTTTATACTTTTTCGCGTTTTTCGATTTATAGAAAATCTTCACGCATTTGTCGTTGGGAATATTGTTAGCCGCGAACGAAACGTTAACTTTCATTTCGCCTCCGTTGACGTCGACTCTGACTTCATTGCTCCATACAGGTCCGAAATAAAGCACGGCATTAAGAGCGTTTATGAGTCCGTATCCGTAAACGTTGTTCGGATTACCTGAATTGTTCGCAGTGTTTCTCAGCGCGTCGCGCACCTGCATTGCAGTAAGTTCGGGATGCGCTGAAAGTATAAGCGCGCAGACTCCCGCCGTTATAGGCGTTGCGAACGATGTGCCGTTGGAGTATTCGTATTTATTCCCGTTACCCATTTTTGCCACGTAGACAGAAACGCCAGGAGCGACGACGTCGGGTTTAATCCTTCCGTCGCTTGTCGGCCCGTTCGAACTGAAGCTTGCAATCTTGCCGTTGGTATTCACGGCGCCCACGCCGATTACGGAATCGCCGTCAGAAGCCGAGCCGAGCGAGGGCGGGTCAATCTGGTTGTAATTTCCCGTTGCGTTGCAGACAACCACGCCGAGGTGTGCAGCCATATCGCCGGCGATAGAGGTTATGCATGTCTTTCCGTCGAAATCGTTGTATGTGTATGAATTAAGCTTGTAGGGGTCGTCGAATGCTTTGTAAACGAGTGAGCTTGTTATAACGTCGGCTCCCTGTGATTCGACCCATTCCGCTGCTTCAAGCCAGAAATCTTCTTCCATAGGCGTTTCAGAAGGAACGTATTCTGTTTTCGCAAGAAGGAATTCGGCGTCGAAAGCGGGGCCGATAAGTTTTCCTTCCTTGAATCCTGCCATAGAGGATAGCGTTGCCGTTCCATGGCCGCCCTGATTGTTTTCGTCTTTATATTTCTGGTCCTGCTCTCTTGCGGTATTATTGTCTTCGTTTATGAAATCGTATTCGGCAATGACTTTAAGATTCTGAAGGGCTTCGTGGGTTTTCCACTCGAAGCCGTCGTCGAGACTCGCGACGAGCACGCCTCTTCCTGTAATGCCAAGGTTGTGTACCGGGGGAACGTTCACGAGGTTCATCTGCGTAAACGATTTACCGTAGTCGTATCTGTTGAGTGAATCCGCTGCGAGAAGCGGCAGAAATTTCGAATAGTCCTGTGATGAATCCGGGAATCTCTGCTTATAAAGTTTCTTCACCGCGAAAATGCTTTTCACGAAATTAAGTTTCTTAAGCTGTTCTATCTGCGACAGGTTGACGTAAGCGCTAACGCCGTTAAGCCAGCGCGACTTCGCGATGATTTTAACGCCCATTCCCGATACAGCGTCGACGTATTTCGAATCGACGGGCAGGTCACCGAACTGAACAACTTCGTCTTTAGGCAGTACTTTAAGCCTGCGCTGAAGCGCTCTTTCGGTTATCTGCTGCCTTGCGAGATTGTAAACGGATTCGTTCGAAGCCAGGTTATCAGACTGCGTAACGCCGCTCTTGTCGGAGAACACTATCCAGCATTTTACGACTGAAGAATCTGTCTGCGCGAATATGTTCGCTGTAAAAAGAAGAAAAACTGAAACTATTAAAACAATTTTTTTCGGATTCATCATAAAAATTTAATTATAAAAAAAGGTTATGCTAAAAACATAACCTTTGTATTCTTCTGTAAAAATATGTTTATGCCTGATAATTTTCAAGATAATGCACCACACGCATAAGGAATTTTCCGCCGAGCGCGCCGTCAATAAGTCTGTGGTCGAACGAAAGCGTAAGGTACATCATGGGTTTAATAACAACGAAATCGCCGTTTTCGGTCTCTAGAACCGCGGGTCTTTTCTTAACCGCGCCGATGCCGAGTATCGCCACCTGCGGCTGGTTTATAACCATAGTGCCGATGATATTTCCGAACACGCCGTAATTCGAAATCGTGAACGTGCCGCCCTGAATCTCGTCTAGGTTAAGTTTCTTTATTCTCGCTCTCTTGCCGAGGTCGTTGATGTTTCTCGCGAGACCGGTAAGGTTCATGCCGTCAGCGTCTTTCACGACGGGAACGATGAGTCCGCCGTTATCCATAGCGACCGCTATACCGAGGTTGACCTTGCTTTTTGAGATAGCCTTGAACGGAACCGACGAATCGTCGATAACAGAATTGACGAGCGGGAAATCTTTAAGGGCTTTTATAACCGCTTCGGAGATGAAGGGCATAAAAGTAAGCTTGATGCCTTCCTTCTTTTCGAATTCGGCAGCCATGGCGTTTCTTGCCTTTTCGACGTTCGACATATCGCATTCGGCGATAGAGTTCACGTGCGGCGAAATAGCTACTGAAGCTACCATATGCTCGGCCATCTTCTGACGAATGTTATCGAATTCAATGACTGAAATTCCCTGTTCGTCGTAATTGATTTCCTGTTTCGGAAGCTCAATCTTTCTTTCCTTTGCCGGAGCGGGTTCAGCGGCAGCTTTCTGCACGGGCTGCGCCGCGGGTTTTCTTCCGGACTTCACGTAATTCAGAACGTCGTTCTTGGTAACTCTTCCGTTGAGGCCTGTGCCTTTTATTCCGTCGAGTTCGGCAAGTCCGATTCCTTCCTTCTTCGCTATATTAAGGACGAGAGGGGAGAAAAATTTATCCGACGACGCGGTTTCTTCGGCCGCGACAGGTTCGGGTTTCTTATCTTCGACCTTAGCCGGTTCCGCTTTCACTTCGGCGGGTTTCTCCGCGGGTTTTTCAACGGGCTTTTCGGCCGGTTTCGATTCAATCTTCGCGTCTGCGTCGGTTTCGAGTCTTGCGAGTATTTTTCCGATTTCGACAACGTCATTTTCCTTGAAGAGCAGTTCGGTAATAATTCCGGCTTCGGGTGAAGGGACTTCGGTATCCACCTTATCGGTTGAAATTTCGAGTATAGGTTCGTCTCTTTCTACTTTATCTCCGGGTTTTTTGAGCCATTTCAGTATGGTTCCTTCCATAATTGATTCACCCATTTTGGGCATCACTATATCGACTATCATAAAAAATTAACTCCTGATTATTGTTTAATTATATACTTAAAACCAATATTATCGGATAAAAGTTTACCTGTCCACTTCGAACAGTGAACTTATGGATTCATTCAGGTTTGTGCGGATAATCGCCTCGGCGAACAGGGTAGCGACGGATTTAACCTCAATTTTTTCAGAATTCCGTCTTAAAGGCACAGTATCGGTTACATAGAGCTTTTTAAGCGGAAGAGATTCAATTCTGTCGATTGCTTCGCCTGACAAAATGGGGTGCGTGCAGGCGCCGTAGATTTCGAGCGCGCCTTTATCTTTAAGGGCATTGACTGCGTTGCCGAAAGTGCCTGCCGTATCGATGAGGTCGTCGATAATCAGCACGTTCTTTCCTTTTACCTCGCCGATGATGTTCATTATTTCGGCGACGTTCTGCGTCGGCCTTCTTTTATCAATGAGAATGAGATCGGCGTGAAGTCTTTTGGCATAAGCTCTTGCCATTTTAATACTTCCGACGTCGGGCGAGCAGACTGCGAGGTTCGGGATCTGCATTTCGTAGAAATGTTTCAGGAAAATCGCGGAGCCGTAGAGGTGGTCGACGGGGATGTCGAAGAAACCCTGGATCTGCGAAGCGTGCAGGTCCATTGTAATGACTCTGTCTGCGCCGGCTTTTTCGAGAAGGTTCGCTACGAGTTTGGCTGTTATAGAGACACGCGGCTGGTCTTTTCTGTCCTGCCTGGCGTATCCGAAGTATGGGATAACGGCATTGACGCGGGCGGCAGAAGAGCGTTTCGCCGAGTCGAGCATAATTAAGAGTTCCATCAGGTTGTCGGCGGGAGGATTTGTCGACTGTATAATGAACACATCCCTGCCTCTTATATTTTCGTTATACCGCATCCAGATTTCGCCGTCGGAGAAGTGTTTTATTTCGCGTGCTCCAAGTGAAATGCCGAGAACTTTGGCGATACTTTCTCCGAGGTAGTTAGAATTCTGTCCGGTAAAGATTTTTAAGTTTGACATGATGGAAGTAATTAATTTATGCAAATTTATACATAACCTTGCATTAAGTCAATTTCTTTATAATTTCATTTTTTCAGTTTGAGAAGCGCAATTATTGAATAACATTTAACAGATAACAATTATAGCAAGGGTAAACAATCGTACAGAATTGAAATATGTTATGGATAGATACAATAAGCCTCGTAGAGGCGAAACCGAATAGTGAGTACGGGCGCCATAAAAAAAGCCCCATAGGGGCGACACATAAATTTTTGTGCCGCCCCTATGGGGCTGGATGTATGATCTTTTCTTTTGCTATTTGGTTTCGCCCCTACGGGGCTTCTGTTTTTCTCTGTGTTTGGCTCTTGTTCTTAATATCCCGCGTTATCCCTTTTTTCTGTTTCATCCCGCGGGCTATAGAAAAAGCTCTTGCTCTTAATTAGTGAGCTCTTTTGTCATCCCCGCAAGATCTTGGCGGGGACCGTGTTAATTCGTGGCAGAAGCTCTTAGAACAGCGAATGCGACGGCACTACAAAATAACTGTTGAAGAGAATGCCTACGGCGATTACGAACGCTATGAATCCGATCAGTATAAATACCTGCAGCATTGATGTCTTCTGAATATCCTGTTTCATATTAACCTCGCATACTTCTCCCGGGCAGTACTTTGCTTTTTCCTTATAAATCCAGTGGTAAACGATGCAGCCGAGGCAAATTCCGAACGCCGATTCGAACAGAAGGAATATCTGGCAGAAAAGGCAGATTAAGCCTGTAATCATGCTGAACGAATTCATGACAATTGATAGAATAAACATTGTTACAGCCAGGGTCAGGCCTATATACCAGGCGAATTTTTTCTGCGGAGCTCCGACATATTCAGGATTCTGGTTGCGGACGATGAGGCGTCCGAGAATAAGAGTCGGCGCGTATCTGGGACTTACAAAAAGGCGGATAATGAAATCCACAAGAAAAATTACGATAAAATATTTCAGCGGAACGAAGTTCTGCTTCAGGATTGCGAACATGACGGATATGATGATATATGCGAGCAGAATGCCTGCCGAAGCTCTTACTTCTCTTTCATTAAGTACAGGAATCTCATAACCTTTGACTGTTTCCCCGAATTGTGCCATGATTTAGATTTTGATTAATATATAAAAATTGATTGCGTAAAATATTGCGGATTAACGAATAAAGAAACACAGTTGTTTATGTGTACGGGAAAGAAAACAAAAAGTTGTAACAAACCGCCTTAATACAAGCGAACTCTATTCTTTTTCGATGAAAGCTGTTAAATCCTTAAGGAATCTGACCATAGGCGCACCGTCTATTACGTCATGGTCGAATAAAATTGTCATATTAAGTATGTCCCTGATTTGTATTTCGTCTTTTACAACTGCCGGTTTTCTTAAAACGGAACCGATACCAAAGGAGATCGGGTGTATTGCTTTATGAATGAACCAGCCGTTAATTTTACCTGCTGCTCCCAGTGAAGTTACAGAGACATTCCCCATTTTCCTGAAAGCTGTTTTTGGGTGGCTCAACAAATATCTCCAGAAAAATCTCCTTGCGAACGCGGGCATCATGTAATACAGATTTTCATATTTCTCCGAACGTCTGTTAAGGACTATATCTTCGTTTTTCAAGACCACGTTTTTGGAGTTATCGATTTCCGCGGATATTTCTTCCGCTGTTTTCCGGTTAGACTTTTCAATGACCATAGGCATGGGAACCCTGTTGCCGTTGATTTCCTTTTCGACAATCGTCGAGACATTTATATCTTCAAAAATAATGAGTTTTTTTCCGCCGAGGAGGAAAGAGCAGGCTTCTTTATGATTTTCCAGCGCATTGCTTATGGCTTTGATTATCCAGGCATTAAAAGAAATATTAATTCCTGAACGTCTCTTTTCTGACAGTTTTTTTCTTATATCGGTGACATCGAATTCAAGGAGAGCGCTTATATGATGTTTTTTTAACCCAAATGACATTACGTCAAACGTAGCAATTCTGGATTTTGGAATTTCTATTGTTTCAAAATCAGTAATCATAAAAATTAACTATTTTGTTCCGGTTCCGATAAGGCCGTTCAGCTTGATGATTTGTCGCGTCCGGTAATCGTGTACATGAAAAGAAAATACCGGAGGACTTGTCGTTAAACTTACATTATTTTGCGAAGAAACTCCGAATCACCGAGCACACCTCGAGCACCTGTTCCGAAGAGAGCTCCGGCCACGAGGGCAGGTTCATTCCGCGAATGGCTATTTCCTCGGCGACTTTTATTTTCTGGTACTGATGAGTGAACATCGGCATTGTATGCACGGGATAGAATGTCGGCCGCGTTTCAACGCCGTTGTCCGCGAGATGTTTTCTAAGCGCGTCGCGCACCTTCACGCTTTCCGTCATTATGGAATACATCCAGAATGAATGGACAGTATCTTTGGCTTCCGAGTGAGGCGTGACGGGAAGTCCCTTGAGATTTTTATTGTACAGGTCCGCGATCGCTCTTTTCTTTTTAATTATCTCGTCGGCGCGTTCAAGCTGTGCGAGTCCGATAGCGGCGCAGATGTTAGTCATTCTGTAGTTGTAACCGATTACGTCGTGCCAGTATTCGCGGACTGTCGATACGCCGTGCATTTTCAGATGGTAAGCTTTGTCGTACATATAGTAATCGTTCGAGACGACCATGCCGCCTTCGCCCGTGGTGATTGTCTTGTTGCCGTAGAAACTGAATGTTGAAATGTCGCCGAACGTGCCTGCGTATTTTCCCTTGTACCTTGAGCCGAACGCTTCAGCGCAGTCTTCGATAACGAATAGATTATGTTCGTCAGCGATTTTCATTATGGCGTCCATGTCGCACATCTGTCCGTATAGGTGAACCACCATAATGGCTTTTGTCTTCGGTGTGATTTTCTTCTTCACGTCTTCCGGGTCAACCTGCCAGGTTGATTCGAGAGAATCGGCGAAAACGGGTGTTGCTCCGCAGTAGAGAATCGAACTGACGGAAGCTATGTATGTGAATGTAGGGACGATAACTTCGTCGCCGATTGTTATTCCGAGAGTCTCCAGCGCGAGATGAAGCGCTGTCGTGCCGTTTGAAACCGCCGTGGCGTATTTTACGCCGATGTATTCCGAGAATTTGTCTTCGAATTCCTTTATGAACTTTCCCTTAGAGGAAATCCATGTCGAGTCGAGGCATTCATTCACGTACTTTTTCTCATTGCCTCCGAGAAACGGGACGTACAATGGAATCTTGTAAGCCATAAATTATTTTTTAAATTTATTTACGGTGTCGACTATAAGGTCAAGGTCAATCATGCTGATGCACTCGAGATTGTTCGGGCATACGCGTTTCCAGCAGGGCGAACATTCTAGGTCCTTCTGGAAAATCTTTATGCCGTAATCGTAAAGTTCGATTTCTTCCCAGCAGGAAAGCCCGTACCAGGAAATGATGTACTTCTGCAGCGCAATCGCAAGATGCATCCCAAAACTGTCGCCGGATATCACGATGTCGGGAATCGACATGTAGCATGCGCCTCTTCTGATTCCTTCTGTGGAAGGCGTGTTGATAATCCTTTTCTTCTGTTCGGCATTAAAAGCATTGTATATCTGCTCGTTTCTTTCCGTATCCTCGCGTCCGCCGAGAAGCATAACGTCTACATTCGGGTTCTTGAGTATGTTCGTGATTAACGTAATGTGCTGTTCGACAGTCATCTTCTTGTTGGGGAAGAGTTCTGAGCAGCCTGTGTTGAATCCGGCATAAACCTTTTTCGGGTCGTAGCCGATCGATTTTTTGTATGACTCTATGAATTCCTTTTCTTCGCCGGAGAAATTAAATACATACCTGTCGCGTTTGTATTCGAGTTCGAATACTTCGTGAATGATATCTACGCCCGAGCGTTTGTTTTCCCTGAACTTCTTCTGGTCGTCGATACCGAGAATGTAACTGTACATTGCGCTTTCGTTCGCAGGCACGATCTTGCCGTCTTCGTTTAAAACGAATCCGACTTTCTTCTTTGCGTTTACTTCATTCGCGAACGCGCAGGCGTACATCGATTTATCAGCGTTCATGACGATGTCGTATTCGATATTTCTTACAATCATTCTGCTTTCGTCCGTCCACAGGAAAAGTTTGTCTATGAACTGGTTGTAGTACATTATTTTCTCCGCATTGGGCATCGTCATCCAGTGAATCGTGCTGACGGGATACTTGCGCTTTATCGCGTGCAGTATCGGCGTATTATCGAGCACATTTCCGAGCGCGTCGAGGGAGATAATGAGTATCTTCGTTCCCATCGCGGCGTCAGGGTCTGCGCATCCGTTTTCGAGGCAGTTGTAATAGGGCTTGCATGGTTTATAGCCCGAATAATTCTTGCATTTCGGTACTTTCAGTTCTTTAAATTTCATTTTATTTCAATATGTTTTAAAACTTCGTCAGTTGAAATTCCGTCT
>CAIKZJ010000211.1 GCA_903831845.1 uncultured Ignavibacteriota bacterium | reverse complement strand
GACACATTTCGTGCCTGAACCGTTCTTGTCGAAGTTCATTCCCGTAACGTGAGCTGTTTTGCCCCGGCTGTTCACGACGACGTGATTCGCAGAATCAATAACCTGTTCGAACATCGAAACGTTCGCGGGAATATCCTGCTGGGCGATTTTACCGTCGTAGTCGATTGTTACCTGCTTCAACAATACCGGCAGGTCAAGCCCGTCGGGATCCTGTCGCTGGAAATTCAGAAAGAACCTGAACTTCGCGTTCTTTGTCAGCGGCGGCGCGTCGTCAATGGGCACGTCCACAGGTGCGTTTGCGTAAATATTAAGATTATCGAAGCGGAAGAAGCCGCCCTGAAAATAAGTCGATGGATTCGAAGTCGGCGGCAATTTATTTGTATCGTAATCCGCCACATACGGAGGCACCGGAGGCCTGTTTTTCTGAACAAGAAGCTCGGCATTAAGTTCAAGCGTGCCGGGCAGATCAACTATCTGCTGCATTCCCGTTCCGTTCTTATTGCAGACGTAAATGCCGTAATCCTGCTGTTCGACGGTATTCGCAAACGAGAACATAACCCTGCCGTCGGGCAGAGGCAGCGGGTCCGTCGCGTATGGCGGCATAAGAGTCCCGGTTGACGGCGGATTCTGAACATATAAAGACGTCGACGTATCTACACCCGCGATACGCGAGTACTCGGAGAATCCGAGAGGATAGTAACGGATGCCTGTGCTTCCGCCTGTATAAACCATCGGCATGTGCGGAACATAAACGCCGTATAGCTCGCCGTTACCCGAAATTCTCGGCCTGTACGCGAACAGGGTGTTTCTTTTTCTGGCGTCGCCCGAATAAAATTTCACGACGTCGCCGTCGGGATTGATTATATTAACCTGCCAGATATTTCCTATATCATTATTTATTGCTTCAGAAGTATTTCTCGTAACGCCGTTCGGGGTCGCATTGCTGGGCATATCTATATTAAGCCACCACCTGGAATAAACAATTCTTCCCGTAACGGGATCGATCGACGGCTTTTCCGCGCCGTTCCTGTCGGAAGTTATTCTGAAAATATTACTGCCTGTCGAATCCGCTATAAACAGGTTCGTTGCAAGCACGGAACCGAACTGGGAGATTGTCGGGTAACGTGTGGAAGCAAAAACGATTTTTCCGTCTGAAGTATAGACCGGGTCAATGTCGTCATATTTAATAAACCTGTAAGCCGCGGGACCGAACTGCGAGAGGTTTATGTCCCTGTCGGTTTTAGTGATTTTCCTGAAACCCGTACCGTCTTTTCTAATTTCGTAAATACGCCATGAACTGTCGCGGCTTTCGACTCCGGCGAAGAGTATTCTCTCGCCGTCCCAGTTGACGCATGGCTGCTGGACATCGACAATCCTGATTCCGTTGAAGATTATAGTGCTGTCGATAAGTACTCTGACTGAGCCGTCAGACTCCCGCACTAAAAGTTTTCCGCCGGTAACCGCAAACCGTGAATGCGGTCCCATACCCGGAAGCAAACCGGAAGAAGTAAAGAACACGTTGCCGTTTGTAAGGTGATTTCTTGAAACGAAAACGAGCGGTGTGTTAAATGAGGCTTGCGGAAAAGCCGTCCCGGAAAACGAAACTACAAACAATATTATCAGCGCCGCAACACGGTTTATTCTTGTTAAAATACATCCCGTTTTCACCGGATGCAGAATATTTTTTTTCTTCGATTTCAGCAAAATAAAAAAATTTGCGGACCAGATAATTTTATTGGCAGTTCAATTGTTTTAATAATTAATCGTTAATTTAAGTTCCTTCAAGGATGAGAATGAAAACAACGCTTTTGCTGCTGATATTGTCGGCCGCATTTCAAATATCGTATTCACAGGGTTTTAATTCTGTTTACAGCCCGGACGGCATTTATGTGTTCGCCGCGGGGAATCAGGGAAAGATTTTCCGTTCAGCGGACGGGGGCGCCTCGTACGCGTCTTACACCATAAACGCTTCTGTAAATTACATGTCGTGTTTCGCAAACGACAGCACGGTCTGGCTTTCGGGTTCGGACGGAAACGTTTACAGAACTTCGAAATACTCGATGAACCTCACCGCATTTTCTACGGGCGTATCCACACCGGTCAATTCCGTATTTTTCCTGAACAAGCGGCTCGGTTATATATGCGGAGACAACGGAGTTGTAATGCGTTCACTGAACGGCGGTTTAAACTGGAGCGCTATAAACACAGGACTGGGCACAGCAAATTTCAGCAGCGTGCATTTCCTTGACAGCCTTAACGGAGCTGCAGCGGGCAGCGGCGGAGTTCTTTACACCACTTCGAACGGAGGGGCCTCCTGGACAATGCAGGCAACCGGAACGACAAGAAACTTAACGAAGGTGAAATATTTCACGTCAGGAATCGCGGCAACGGGAGAATTCGGAACGCTTATAATAAAGAACGGCACAGCCGGTTTCAAGAGCATAGCCACCAGAATAGATTCGGACATCCGCGGACTTTCGGGAGCAAGTCTAAACAATATACACGTATGCGGAGGAGGAGGATTCATCAGGAACAATTCGAACAATTCTACTTTGTTTCTGAATTTCGAAATCAATCCTATGGTCGGCGATTTGAAAGACATTTGTTATGCGGATTCGCTTAGAGGTTTCGCGGTAAGCAGCCTTAACCAGGCAATAATAAGAACAACGAACGCCGGAGTAAGCTGGCAGCTTAGTCCGGGCACCACAGTAACATACAGCTGGGCGGCAAAACTGAGCACAAGCGGAGGAATAGGTAACAATTTAAGCCGTCATCCTTACGACAGGAACACTTTGTTCTGCATGTTCGGCAACCGTGTTTACGTAAGCAGAAACAGGGGCGACAACTGGACGCAGATTTCGACCACGACGCTCGGAACGAACGCACACAGTTTTTTTGTAAGCCCGGTGGACACCAACATCTGGGTCTGCGCCATAGAAAGCGCGCCTGACAAGGTTATAAGGACAACGGATTACGGCGCTACATGGAGCACCTCGATTTCGATCAACTTCAGCAATTACGGAACCCCGCTCGAGATGGACCAGAACAATCCGTCAGTATATTATTATGCGCCTGACGGAGGCGGTTTTTACAAATCTACGGATAACGGCGGAACATTCACAGAAATAAGCGGAAACTATCCGTTCAGAAGTCCGTGCGACGTGATGGTGATGTACGACAGTTCGAATGTTATATTCATCGCCGACGGCGTAACGGGTTCGGGGCTCGGAGACATTTTCAAGACCGTAAACGGCGGGGTGAACTGGACAAAAGTTCATACTAACACGGCTTCAAGCGAAATACCCGCATTATGCAATTCGGTGTTCGACAGAAGCACGATGTACGCCACAAACTGGAGCGGCGGCGACATATACAGAACGAAGAATTACGGCGACAACTGGTCGCTGTTAAGGACAAATTCCGCATCCGGCTGGGCTGCCGATATGTGCAGGGAGGACCCGACGTTTGTACTGACAGGCAGTTACGGCGGAAGCACTTTCCTTTCGCTTGACGGAGGAACAACGTTCGCGACTATTTCCATAAGCGGCGGAGCGGGAGCGGGGGAAATTGCGGTCGACAGGGGTTACGTAATCGACATGAGAACCGGCGGAATAGAAAAGCTGGTAGCAAATTACACTGTAGTAACGCGCACGGAGGAGAAACTCATCACATCCGTTCCTTCAGACTTCAGGCTTTACCAGAATTATCCGAATCCGTTCAATCCGTCCACCACTGTTAAGTTCGACCTTCCGGAAAGCGGACAGGTTACATTAAAAGTATATGATGTGCTCGGCAGAGAAGCCGCGGCGCTTTTAAACGAATACAGAACGGCCGGAACGCACGAAGTGACGTTCAACGCGTCCGGATTATCATCCGGCATGTATTATTACAAAATCGAATTCAAAGGACATTCGGAGATTAAAAAACTAATGCTTATAAAATAATGAAGAGATTATTTCTATTTATCCCGATAACGCTGTTCATTACTGTATTGATTTTTGAAACGCTCAACGCGTTTGATGACGGGATTGTTAACCTGACGAGAAGACGCGGAAACAACGAAGGCTGCACCTGTCACGGGCTCACTGTAAGCGCGCCGGTAAAAGCTACTATCACGGGACCGTCGAGCGTCAGAGCGGGAGACACGGCGGAATTCAGGCTTAAGATAACGGGCGGACCGCTTGTAAGAGGCGGATGCGACATATCCGCGGCGAACGGACTGGTAATAACCTCGCCTCTTGATACGATGCTGCAGAGGATGCTTGCTTCTGCAAACGTATACGAACTGACGCACAAGTGGCCGAAGCTTCCCGCATCCGACACTGTCACGTTTATATACAGGTACATCGCGCCAAATACGCCCGGCAGTTTCGACACGCTTTACGCGAACGCGAATTCTGTAAATTACGATTCGCTTGACACGGGTGATATGTGGAATTACGCGGCCGACAAGGTGATTTCCATAACGAGTTCAATCGGCATAATAAACATAAGCGAAACGCCTTCGGGATTCAGTCTTTCGCAGAATTATCCGAATCCGTTCAACCCCGTAACAAAAATACGCTTCAGCACGAAGGAAAACGGTAACGCGCGGCTTGCAGTTTATGACCTTACGGGAAAGGAAGTGTCGGTGCCTGTTAACGGATACATCAGGGCCGGAAGTTACGAATTGTCGTTTGACGGACGCGGATTGAGCAGCGGGATTTATTTCTACAGGTTTACCGCTGGAGGGCATTCCGAAACAAAGAAAATGATTCTTGCGAAATAATTAATTTACACTTGACAAGTTCGGACAATATCCATATTTTTATATGGCATAATTATTAATGCCTTATTAGGGAAATAATTCAGTAAAATCAAAAAACAACAACATGACAATCGCAGAAAAAATCGCGGCAGAGCTAAAACACGAATCCGCGACAACAAGAAAGTTACTCGAACGCGTGCCGTTCGAAAAGGCAGGATGGAGACCGCACGAAAAGAGCATGACATTAGCGCATCTCGCGACGCACGTCGCGGAAATACCATTCTGGCTGGAAACGACCGTCAGAACCGATTCGCTCGATTTCGCGGCTACTGATTATAAGATCGAAGACGCAACTTCATCGGACGTGCTTCTTTCAAAATTCGAAAAATCAGTAAAAGGCGCTGAAGAATCGCTTAAAGGAGTCAGCGATGAAGAGCTTAAAAAGGGCTGGACACTGAAAAACGGAGAGACTGTTTATTTCACGAGATGCAAGGAAGAGGTTATAAGGGATATGTGCCTCAACCACCTTATACACCACAGAGCCCAGCTCGGTGTTTATCTCAGGCTTCTTGACATACCTCTGCCCGGCACATACGGTCCGACTGCAGACGACAAGATGGGAATGTAGGAATCGGCGGCGATAAGGTTTAAAAGCGGTTCAACGGAGCCGCTTTTTTTATTCAATAATATTAAGGCCTTTCAGATATTCAACCGCCTGCTTTAAATCCTTTTTCATCACCATCAGGTTAATGCCCTGCGAGAAGACGAGAGACGGGCGCATCGAACCGTCGCTGCTTCCGGAGAGATAGCACTTTATGCCTGCCTCTTCGAGGCGCTCTTTCGCTATTTCAGCATCGACGTCGGAGTAGAACACGGCAGCTGTTTCAACCTCCATTTCTTCTTCTCCGGCCGTTTCATCGAGCGCAGCGCCGCAATGCGGGCAAACTTTGTCGTTTTCTTCAACCGCGCCGCCGCATTCGGAACAGTAAAATATATTTTCTTCCATTATATAATTGTTTGTATTATAAGCGCAATATACAATTAAGTCACGTATTACTTATATAAAACAGTTACGGTGCTTTTGTTCTCTTTACCCGAAGTTATGCTTACAGACACATTTCTGCCGTCTTTTTTTCTGACGAAAAGTGCCGCGATTTCATTGCCGGATGATTGAGGTTTCATATCATTCTGCTCTTCATATCCGGCATCAGACGCAGACTTTCTGTAATTACCGATAAGTTCTTCGGCAGGCGTTTCAATACGGAACATCACGCTTGTTCCGTCTTTCGTTATGTCGACTGACAGAACGACTCCGTTATCCGGTTTGGCGAATTCAGACGGATAATCCGCCGGAAGGCCGATGCTGTCTGTATTCGCCGTTTTTATTTTTTTGCCGCAGCCCGCGGAAACAACAAACAGGATGAGAATGATTATGTTCAGGTATTTCATCATTGTAATAACTTTCTTTTATAAATAAGTCTGTCTAATTTACATATTATCATCACAAAAATTAGGAGAAATAAAATGTCAGCAGAACCAACCGCAGCGGCCGTAAAGAAGGCCAATCCCGTATTCACAATACTCGCAGTATTAAGTCTTATCGGAGGTTTAATCACATTCATGCCTTACAAGGATATTGACGACGCCTGCATGCTCGGTTACAAGGCATTATGCGCTTTCACGCCCGTAAGTTCACTCATATTAATTGTGGCAGGAATCGCATTCTGGATGCTCAGAAAAAGATTCTGATAATCAGTCAACCAACTTCATTCTGTACCCGATGCCGGATTCGGTAATGAACATTTCCGGCGCGGAAGGATTTTGTTCGAGTTTCTTCCTTAACTGGGCGATATATACACGAAGGTACTGGACCTCGTCGGAGAAAGGCTTGCCCCAGACTTCCTTCAGAATATAGCCGTGCGTTATTACCTTGCCCGCATTGCGCACGAACAATGCAAGAAGCGAAAATTCGGTAGCGGTGAGTCTAACTGTATTCCCTCCGGCTTTAACTTCATGCGAGGCGAAATCAACTTCAAGCCGGCCGTTCCTGAACAGTGGTGATTTTTCCTCAGGCTTGTAATACCGCAGGCAGGCCCGCATTCGGGCGAGAAGCTCGCCGGTATTGAAGGGTTTTGTAATGTAGTCATTGGCGCCAGAATCAAGCGCTGCTATTATATCTTTTTCCGAATTTCTTACCGAAAGAATTATAACCGGCACGTCCTGAAACTCGCGGATTTGTTTTATTACATTGAGCCCATCGTCGTCGGGAAGTCCCAGATCGAGAAGAATAAGCGAAGGCCTGCAGTTAATCGATTCCTGAATTCCTTCCTTCGCAGAGGCGGCGAGCACGACTTTATAGCCGGAATCCTCAAGACTTATCTTCAGGAGCCTTCTTATCTGGATTTCATCGTCTATAACGAGTATGGTATCGTTCATAATTCTACAAAGGCAGTTTGATTGTAAATTTCAGTCCGCCGTTTTTCAGATTCAATGCGTTAATTGTTCCTTTGTGCGCTTCAATTATCCCTTTCGTTATCGAAAGACCGAGTCCTGTACCGCCCGTATTTTTCCTGTCAAGCCTGTAGAATTTCTCGAATATATGGTTCAGGTCTTTTTCGGGCACTCCGTTGCCGTTATCGGAAACCGATATACAGACAAAAGATGCATCGAACGTAAACTGTATGGTGACTGCAGTACCTTCGGGCGTATAAGAAGGTATATTATGCAGTATGTTTATCAATGCCTGTTCTATCAGGTTGTAATCCGCACTGACGAGCGGCATGTTACCGGGTACATCGATTTCAATATCTTTTATTTTTCCTGTGATTCCTGATTTCTCAACGGCTGAATTGGCAAGGTCGCGGGCATCGCAGGGCTGAATGTTCAGAGCAAGTTTCCCGCTTTCGAGTCTCGCCATGTCGAGTAGGTTTTCAACGAGCGTGTTTAGGCGTTCGGAAGCAGTATTTATTTCTCCGTACAATTCTCTTGCAGAATCGTTTTTCAGTTCTTTCTTTTCAAGAAGAAAACTGACAGCGCCCATTATTGCGGCGATCGGTGTCTTGAGTTCGTGCGAGATGCTGTCGAATAGCGTCCTGTACAGTTTCTCTGATTCTTCAAGTATCAGGGACTTTCCGGCTTTTTTGTTGAGCAGTTCCCTTTCAACGGCGGAACCGGTTTGTTTAAGAAAGTTTTCAAGGAGCGATTCCTGTTCCATGTACCGGATTTTTTCGTCAAACTTCACCGCGGCAATCCCGTATTTTCCTCTCGGCCCTGCAAGCGGATAATAAACGTACTCAGCAAAAGGCAGCGAGTCAGTGAATTTCCCGGCTTTCCTTCCGTTTGCAAACACCCATTCCGCGACACTCTTCTCCTTTTCGGAAATTCCGGTTTCTTTTCCGAATCCAAGTTTTCCTTCCTCATCCGCAAGCGCGATGAACGATTCCGACATGAAAACTTTGCGTATATTACCGGCGGATTTTTCCACCACGTCTTCAAGCCCTTCCGCATTCGAGAGATCATTGGCAAGATTATAAAGAGCGACGGCTCTTTCCTCTCTTTGCTTCATCGCTTTCTCTCTTTC
>CAIKZJ010000210.1 GCA_903831845.1 uncultured Ignavibacteriota bacterium | reverse complement strand
TTTATTTTTCCGAACTGGACTTTTTCCTCGAGAAACTCGAACGCTTTCTTTATCCTGTAATAATATTCCTTGCGCGCGTCTTCCTTTTCATAGGCGTTCTTGCAGGCATAGTTAAGGTAGTATTCCGGATTGTGAAGAAGGTATACGTCTATATATCCGCCTTCTCCGGTCTGGTCGAGTCTGTACAGCTGTCTGTTTATCTGGTCTTCGAGATAATCCGGGCTTATGCAGTGCCATAACCCTTCTTCGTATTCTACCACATCCTCGAACGGACTGCCGTCGTCGCGTTTCCGGCGCGCGAACTGGTAGTTCTTGCCCTGCATGTAACCGCCCTTTGTCACAATCACGACATCCTCGCGTTTTATCCTGCCGCCTTCTATCATATCGTTGAGGACGTTGCCAACGAGAATCTCGCTTCGTCCGTCCGTATAATTCGCTGATGTGTCTATGAGCCTGATTCCGTTCGACAGGGCCCGCGCCAGCGAATTGTTATGTTCTTCAATCCTGTTGTCAATCCTGTAACATCCGAAACCAAAAGTGTTTTCTTTTATCATTCTTCCGCCTTTACTTCAACTTCGATAATTTTGTATCCTTTAAGCGTTTCTTTGAGAGAGAAAATAAGCCCGATACCCACAGAAATCATTCCGGTTATGAAAACGGAGACCGCGACGTAATCAGTAATCTTCGTGCTTAGAACCATATCAAGTCCGATAACAAGCGAGGTGATTATGAAAAGGAAAAGTCCCGTGACATAGAAAGACACGGCGTTGCGCACGAGTTTCGCGCGGTAAAGAATGTCGTTCAGCTGCTTCGCGATGCTCTGGTGCCTTGTTGTCTCGAGGTAGTCGAGCTCCGCTCCGTCCTTGATCTTATTGTGAACCCGGCGCCTTTCTTCGGTCAGCAGGCGTATCCTGTTGTTGATGGAGGAATACTTGTTGCTTATGCCGAGAAGGAGCAGGCCGCATGCCGAAATCATCACAGCGGGCGCCAGCATCAGCTGAATCGCTTTAAAATATACTTCCGTTTGCATTTTGAAAATTACGAATTAAAAACTATTAATAATATTCAATTTGAGGATTGGTGTTTGCTGTGTATTTGTTCTCGTTCCCAAACTCCTGTTTGGGAACGAGAAAGAATTTCACGCCTCGTTCCCAAAGTGGACTTTGGGAACGAGTAAGAAGAAGCGAACCTTCGGTTTGGGAACGAGTAATGGACAAGTAAAATTAATTTCTATAAATAAAAATGCTTCCCGAGCAGAAGCTTGAGAAGCACATAATTTTGCACTTTGGATTCTGAATTTTACATTCTGAAAAGGTACTGCATCTTCAGGAAGAACTGCCTGTCCGTCATCACGTATTTCGGTTTGAAGTCGGGCGTGTTCAGGTTTTCGTACATGTTGGTGAAACCGAAATAGAATATCGTGAACGGGTTCGGTTTGTAACTCGCGAGCGGATTGAAGTAGAATCCGTTTGCGAACGAATTGTATTCTCCGACGAGACGCAGGCTTATTTCCTTTGTAAGGTTGTAAGTCGCCACTTCCCTCAGTATATATCCGGCAAAGAGTTTTTCACCGCCGTAATTTTTCGCAAGTTCGAAATAATCCCATGATGTAGACATTACAATATTGCTTACCGGCTTGAAAGTCGACCACAGACTGTACGCCTGTTTGTACCCTACAGACGGCTCGTCGCTCCTGATAATCGATTTTCCGAGTTCGACATATCCGCCGAACGTCAGCACCTTCAGTCCGTTTACATTGAAATTAAGCCAGCCCGAACGTGCGCCCTGATTGTAAACGCCGCCCCAGACTTCGCTGTTAACAGCGCGGTAGCCGACATCGATGCTTATCTGATGCAGAAGCTGCATCCATGTTTCGAACTGCATGTATATCTCGCGGAACCTGCCCGAATAATCGTGTATAAGATGCGTGTAAAACTGCGGCTGTATACGGAGGAGGAATTTCGTTTCCGGATAAAGCATGTATCCCTGCCAGGTCGAAAGCGTTATGTTGTCGTTGCTGGAAAGGAAACCTGCGTCTTTCCTCACGTTGGGCGAGAACGCGTTGAACTGAACGTTGAAACTCCAGTGTTTGGCGTCCCTGTAGAACGTCGTGTAGTACTGCATGCCCGAGAATTCCTCGCCGTCGAGTTTTTTCGTATGTTTGTCCTCGTTGAATTTTCCGTCAGCGTCAAAGCCGCTGTAATTTATCTCCTTCGTAACCGATTTCAGCACCTGAAAATCGACGGAATAATTTTTCATGAAACGGTACTTGCCGTCTATTCCGAAATTCCTGTTGTAACCGTCAACATCCGGAAAATTCGCGCCGTCCTTAGCCACCTGCCTGTCGGTGAATATTAAACCGATGTATGAATCGTCGCCGTTAATAGAATGCTTCAGTCTTACAATATTTGAAAGCGATTTCCTTTCAGTGCCTACGAACTCGCTCGATTCCTTGAACGGAATAATGAACGGTGTTTTCTTGTCGTATGCCGTAAGCACGCCAATCTCGGTCTTTCCGGCGCGGCCGGAAAGTTTAAACGCGAGAAGCGGATTGTTTATAGAACGAGTGTAAACTACGTTTGTCGGCGACTTGAAAATATTCGCGCCTTCGAGGAAGAAGGGACGCTTTTCGTTGTAATAGATAGCGTAAATATTGTTTGCCGTGATGACTCCGGCGTCTGATTCAACCTGCGAAAAATCCGGGTTGTACGCAAAGTCCGCCGTAAGCGTCGAAGTTATACCGTATTTAAGGTTGACGCCTAATTCTCCCTTTATCTTTCCGTTCTTGAATTCCGAGTTCGCGTTTTCCCTGTCGGAAATCTCTCCCGACTGCGTGGACATAACGTACGGAAGAACTTCGATGTTCTTTCCGCCCTTAATCCGCGATACGCCTTTTATCTTGCAGGCGCGCGTGAACAGAGTCGGGTCGTCGCGGTTGATGGGCATCAGCGAATACTGCGAACGGTTCTCGCGCGGACGGATTCTAAGGAACTGCATCTGCCAGTCCTGAACGTCCCTGTCAGGAAACCTTATGCTCTTGAACGGAATTGCAATCTCTACAGTCCATCTGTCGGAATATTCCTTGGCCGCCGTGTACCATATCATATCGAATGTCTCGTCTTCGTTTCCGGGCGAAGTCCACATAAGGTCTCCCTGTATTCCGTAAGGAGTCACAAAGAGTTCGTAGGCGGATTTGCCTTCGTTGTAAGTGTCGAGGAAGAAGCCGACGAAATCATCCTGGAAAACCTTGTCGCGGTCGGCGAGGGTCTTGCGGATTTTCTTCATGTCGTTTTCAAAACATGTAAAACCGAAATACAGGTTATCGTCGTCATAGAACATCTGGACTTCGGTCTGAACTTCGGGTTTCGAATTGTCGCCGGGACTTACTTCGGCGAAATTGTCGTGCTTCGCAATTTTCTTCCACACTGCCTCGTTAAGTTCGCCGTCGATTTTAATTCCCGCATTGTCCTCTCTTGTAATGGACAGTTCGGTGAATTGGTTCGGAGTGAATTTTCCGTTTGCCGGTGTCAGCGTTGAATCGGAACCGACATAACCTGTTTCGATGTCGTCAATGCGAAGCGGCTGCGACTGGATCAGATTTTCGGATATTTCCTTAATATCCCTGTCCGGATTCGAAGAAGTTGAAAGAGTGTCGTTGATTTGCCTGTGTGATGTTTCGGATGAATAAACCGCGGTAACCGTCAGCAGCAGTGTAAGAACCGCTGCGCCCGGCAGGATAAATTTCAGAAGACGTTTGTACAGATTCGACATAATATTAATATTGTTTTCCCGAAAACCTTTTTTATCAAGACAGGCTTATAAAAGCCCCTTTTAAACCCCCTTGATATATTTTACTGATTTTCCGCTAAAAGGTTACGTTTTTCGGGAAAATTTATTCAAAAATCGGCATTTGCGAAAAAATAAACAGTGTATTTATCAGTTATTAAATAGAGACTCAGAAAAAATGTTCTTCGTTTGGTTGTCATTCCCGCGTAACTGGCGGGAATCAAAACAGGGATTTCGATTAAGCGCTTACATTTCCGAACGGCAAATATTTCATAAAACTTTTTGTTCTTGATTCCCGACAAGAACGTTCGGGAATGACAAGAAAAGAATTGTTAATTGTCAGAAGTTCTTTTTGTTGAACTTCCTTCTTGCGATCATTGCGGGAATAATCATCCACATGTGGAGAATGAAAAGTGATACGTAATATCCGGCTTTGCTGCCGAAATATTTCTTGAATGAGGCGCCCGTATATCCGAACATCGCGGAGATGTCAAGGCGGAGCATCATCATAGTTCTGGTTATATCGACGGGATTTAAAGTCGAAGCGATGATTGTCGCTTTCTCAAGCGGGTAGTCGGCGAAATAATAAAACATGAAGAGAACAATGCCGTCATAGAAAACGGCAAACAGAAGCCATACTGTTATCAGTATTCCGATTCCCTTTATCTTATCGTTTACGAGTATCGAAATCAAAAGAGCGAAGCCGGTAAAAATAAAAATGAGGAACGTTCCCGCTGTCATAAGGAATATAGAGTTAAGTCCGAAGTTGAAAACAAGCAAAGGAAGAACGATGCCGGCTATGAACCCGAACATCTGCGTGAGCGCAAGGCTGAAATACTGTCCGTAGAAAACGCTGCTTCTTTTAACGGGCTGTGTAAGAAGCATCTCGATGAATTCGCGGGAGTTGTAATAATACACGGAGCCGAATATCATGCTTAAAAGCGGAATGAGATACATTACTATGTTCAGGAGGCTCAAAAGAGCTTTCTGCTCATCGCGGCTGAAATATATTATACCTGCGGAAAAGACAAGGAGCATCACGGTGTATACTATTATCCACTTGCTTCTTATTATGTCGCCGAAGAAATATTTAATTATTTTGCGCAACGCCGTTCTCCTTAAACAGTTTCGAAACCATCTCCCTGAATTCCTTTCCGTTCTCGTTTACCGACCTGAACGCTTCCCTGTCGACCTTTATTCTTCCGTCGAGCATGAACACAAGCCTGTCGGAAAGTTCGCTCACCTCGTTGACGATGTGAGTCGTGAGCAGTATTAATTTCCCCTCTTTCTTTACCTTAAGTATTTTTGTTTTCAGCACCCCCGAAGAATACGGGTCGAGTCCCGCGGTGGGTTCATCGAGAACAATTATATCCGAACCGAACATGAAAGCCAGCGAAGCGCTTAACCTCTGCCGTGTGCCCTGTGATAGCGCGCCCGACCTTTTTTCGAGTATATTCGGCATTCCGAAAAGCTCAAAGAGTTCGTAATCGTAATTATCCTGTTTCTTCCTGATATCCTTTGTGATTGAAATTATTTCTTTAACCTTGAGGTTGGGCGGATAAGGCGATGACTGCGGCATGTAGCAGATGCTGTTCCTGTATTTGCACTGTCCCGATATGTTCTCTCCGTTCACGGTTATAGTTCCCTTTTCGGGAATGACGAGTCCGAGTATTGATTTCAGAAGCGTTGTCTTGCCGGAGCCGTTGGGTCCCATCAGCGTGACCACGCTGCCTTTTCCGAATTCAAGCCTGTCAACGTTCAGCGTAAAACTTTTCCCGTAGGATTTTTCAAGATTTTCTATTCTTATCATTTCGCGTCCCTGTTCATTAACGGATGATTATCTGCCAGAGTTTCGGGCGTGAACACGGGGACGATTTTTTCAGCAGCGTCGAGAAGGTCGACAAGAAAACTGCCCGTGAGAACGACTGCTTCGGGAACGCGCTCAACCACGAGTGAAAACAGGCTTACCGGACGGTAAGGCACGTCGCCCCTGCTGTCGCGGTCGAGATCGTATCCCCTGTATTTGTCCCAGTAGTTGTTCATGAAAAAATTCGTATTGCCGGATGAATTGGTAGAAACGTCGAATGTGTTGTTGGAAAAACTGTTATTCATTACGGAATCCCCGTAGCAGTTTCCGAGAATCTTCAGAGCCCATCCGTTATTTTCAAAATTGTTGCCGAAAACGTTAACCCTGTTTGAACCCTCCATGTAAATCGCGGCGGTGTTCCGTGTGAAAGTGTTCGAGTATATAAGGCTGTTGTCAATATCCTTAAGCAGAAGCCCGTAGGAATTCGCTCCCCAGTTATCCTCAAACCTGTTTCCGGTCATCGTAATCCTCTTTGTATACATAACAGCCACGCCGGCGCCGTTGTTCCTGAAAACATTATCAATATAGCGGTTGCCCTCCGAGAACATGAAATGCAGGCCGTAACGCAGGTTGCCGCGGCTCGTGTTGCCGCTTATTTCGCTGTTAACCGAGAATTCGAGATAAATCCCGTCCCTCTGTCCGCTGACCTCATTATTGGTAATTGCTATGTTCGAGCATTTCCAGAGATGTATCCCGTTTCCTGAAAATGATTCGCTTACAGAGTTTCCCGCAATGCGGTTGCCTGTGACTGTGCAGTTCCTGCTTGAAGAAAGATACAGGGCAAAGAATGAATTCTCAACTGTATTGTTTTCAAGCACGCATCCGCTGACATTCTCAAGGCGGATGGCGGCAACGTCGGTTACGAAACTTGTGCCTGTATTTCTTAAAGTCAGGTTTCTTATTGTAACGCTGTCTGCGGTTACCGTCAGAATTTCTTTCAGCAGGCTGCCGTCAATGACAGCGCCTTTTTCGCCTTCAAGCACTATTCTTTTATCTATAACAAGAGCCGATACCGGATAGACTCCGCCTGAAAGTATAATGCGGTCGCCGTCTGAAGAATATCTAACTGCTTCTTCGGGCGTCTTAAACTTTTCATTCGCGCCGACTTTTATTGTTTCAGAATTTACATATGTGAAAGCCGGGAGCAGCAAAAGAAGAAGAAATATTTTCTTCAGGAGTTTCATCTAATTTCCCGCGTTGAATTTCGCTTTTATTTCTGACCAGGAATAAACATCCCCGCCGTTGGCGGATTTGCTTTCGTTCGCGGCCGAACTGCCTGAATAGCAGCTCAGGAATTCGCCCATCGGGCTTTTTATCTTCATGCTGATAAGATAGAACGCCTTCGTTGCATTTATAAAGGATGACGGATTTTTATAATCGATGACCCAGTATGTAGCGTTATCGAATTTATTGGCCTTCATGTAATCGAACATGCATTCGGCAGCGTCGAACTTATAAGCCTTGCCTTTTCCTGTAAGTATTTCCGCGCCGAACCTCGTATCCATTATTTTCATGTTGCAGTGAGCGCAGAGGTCGGAGCCGAAATTAATCGGGTCGGGGCTTCCCGCGTTCCCGCAGGAAGTAAGCATGAACACCGAAAGTATTATTGTTACTATGATTGTTTTCATATCATTCCGTTTAACTTTTTAACGCTTTTTTCCTGAACTCGTAAGCGCCGACAGCCACGGCAAGAATGCCGCCTGTTATCAGTATGTATCCGCCTTCCGCGGGATACGAATGCGCGGTGAAGTTCAGAAGCGTTTTAGAGCCGAGAAGCGGCGGCTGGTAAGTCATTCCCGGCACTTTAATGGCTGCAGTTGGGTCGAGGTCGTGGCCGTATTCGTATTCCCATTTCCAGAAATCGGCGCCGCCTGCTATACCGAGAAGCAGGAAGAAAATTATCCATACATACAACAGTTTTTTTCTTCCTGCAACCGATACTGCGATGCCCGATACTATCAGTAATCCCAGCACAAAGGGCATCACTTTCAACTCGACCATGGAACCGGGCTCAATTTTTTTCATTCCGATATAATGATTGAGCCCGTTTACAGTATTCAAATCTCCCGACATCTTGCTCAGCCATATCTGAAATCCCAGCCCTTCCGGATACTGCGGCGCCTCGAGCGATATGTCCCATACCGGAAGGAAATACGCGCCAATAAGCGCGAGGCTTATTACAAATAAAACTATTCGGGAGTTTTTCTTCATCATTTTACTTTCCCTGATTTGAATTAAACTTAATCTGTACGTTCGAGTTCTTATCCGATACCCTCATGTACCCCTGCATTTCCTGGTGAAGCGCGGAGCAGAAATCCGTACAGTAATACGGATAGATGCCCGGCGATTTCGGAGACCATTTTATCGTACAGGTTTCACCGGGCATTATCAGAAGTTCGGAATTAAGGTTGCCCATTATAGTGAATCCGTGCGGGATATCCCAGTCCTGCTCAAGGTTTGTCACATGGAAATAAACATCGTCACCTGCCTTTACACCCTCAATATTATCGGGTGTGAGATGGGAACGGATTGCCGACATGTATACATGCACTTCGTTTCCCTTGCGCTCGACTCTCGCGTCTTTTTCGCTCTTGAGCGCGTAAGGATGAGCGTTTTCTTCTATCTTAAATATCTTTACGGAATTCTTTGTAACAAGGTCAGCCGGAATCGACTGCGCGTAATGCGGCTCGCCGACTGTCGGGAAATCAAGAAGCAATTTCATCTTGTCGCCGGAGATGTCTATCAGCTGCGCTGACTGCGAGAGTTCAGGTCCGGTAGGAAGGAATCTGTCTTTCGTGATCTTGTTCATCGCAACAAGGTATTTGCCCCACGGTTTTTTGCTGTCGCCGCCGGGTATCATAAGGTGACCGACGGAATAATAGACCTGCATTCTGTCGACGACTTCCCTTGTATCGACTTTCCACTTTACTATTTCAGACGAAACGAACATCGATGTATAAGCATAGCCCTTGTCGTCAAATTCAGTATGAAGCGGTCCGAGACCCGGCTGCTGAACTTCGCCTGCGAGGACTTCATCGTATTTAAGGACGGGAATCTTTTCGATTTCGCCGTCGAATTTCTTTCCGTCTATTGCCTTTATCATTTTCGAGAAAGAGAACACGGGTATAACAGTAGCGAGTTTGCCGCCTCCGACAATATATTCGCCCGACGGGTCAACGTCCGCACCGTGCGGCGATTTCGGGCATGGCATGTAGTACATCGCGCCTTCCACATCTTCCGGATAAAGC
>CAIKZJ010000209.1 GCA_903831845.1 uncultured Ignavibacteriota bacterium | reverse complement strand
GTGAAAAGACTTCTCGACGTTTCGGATACGAAAATACTTGAAACCTCCGCGCCGGGAATTCAATTCACGAACATAAATAAAAAAGAAGATTATCAATTCATTAAAAGCATATTGAAATGAATAAAACAGTTTCAAGAAGAAAATTTTTGAAAATATCCGGCGCTACGATCGGATTGCTTGCAGCAAGCGGTACGGTCGGAAGCCTGGTTAAAAAAACAAACGCCTTCACGGAAAAGAAAAAAGGCGGGGTAAACGGTATTCAGAAAATACCGACATTCTGCGACCTTTGCTTTTGGAAATGCGGCGCGATAGCGTACATAAAGGACGGCGAATTATGGAAGCTCGAAGGAAATCCCGAAGACCCGCTCAGCAACGGCAGGCTCTGCCCTCGCGGCACGGGCGGCGTCGGAGCGATGTACGATCCCGACAGGCTTAAAGCCCCGCTCATAAGGAAAAGCGAAAGAGGAAAAGAACAGTGGGTTGAGGTCACGTGGGACGAAGCGTTTACTTACATCGCGGACAAGATGAACAAGATTAAAGCGGATTACGGTCCCGAAGCGATGGCGTACTTCGTGCACGGTATCGGCGGCAACTTCATCAAACACCTGATGAAGGCGTACGGCACACCCAACATTACAGCACCTTCGTTCGCGCAGTGCCGCGGACCGAGGGATATCGGCTTCAGATTAACCTTCGGAGAAGACGTAGGCTCGCCCGAAAGAACGGATATCAAGAATTCTAAATGCCTCGTTCTCATCGGCTCGCACCTTGGAGAGAACATGCACAACACGCAGGTGCAGGAATTCGCGGAGATGAACGATAACGGCGGCTCTATTATTGTCGTCGATCCGAGATTCTCCGTCGCAGCGGGCAAAGCGAAATATTACCTGCCGATTAAACCCGGCACTGACATCGCCCTGCTTCTCGCATGGATGAAAGTTATAGTCGACGAAAATCTTTACGACAAGGAATATGTAGATAAATACGGTTTCGGCTTCGAGCAGTTCAAAGCCGAAATATCGCAGTATACACCCGAATGGGCCTACGCCGAAACAGGCATAGAGCCTGAACTTATCCGGGCAAGCGCTCGCGAAATGGCGAAGTACAGACCAGCGACGCTTATCCATTCAGGCAGGCATACGACCTGGTACGGCGATGATACGCAGCGCAGCCGCGCAATCGCGCTTCTTAACGCGCTGATGGGAAGCTGGGGAAGAAAAGGCGGTTATTTCTATCCCGCTATGATGAGCGTTCCCGGTTATCCTTATCCTCCGTATCCGAAACCCGAAAAAGGAAAAGTCGATAACCCCGGAAATACAATTTATCCCTTCGCCACTGAAGGTCACGATACTATAACAAACGGAGTCCGCGAAGCGACCATAACAGGAAAACCCTATCCGATAAAAGGCTGGTTCACTTACGGCACGAACCTCATGTATGCGATGCCGAACCAGGACGAGACAATAAAGGCGATTCAGAATCTCGACCTTCTCGTCGTAACGGACGTTCTCCCGAGCGAACTCGCGGGCTGGGCGGACGTGGTGCTTCCTGAATCGGTTTATCTCGAAAGGTACGACGATCTTAACGTCGAGCTTTTCCGCGAGCCGTTCACGGCTCTGCGCCAGCCGGTTCTCGATTCTCCGAACGAACAGAAACCCAACTGGTGGATTGCTAAGAAACTCGCAGACAAACTCGGTCTCGGGCATTTCTTCCCGTGGAACGATATCGAAGAATATCTAAGCAAGCGCCTTACGGCTGCCGGATTGAGTCTCGACGAACTCAAGAAGAAAGGTATAATCAGAGGCGAAAAGAAACCGGTGTATTTTGAAGAAGGCGTTCCCGCTGAATTCAATACACCTTCGAAAAAGATTGAGTTCTATTCGCTTCAACTTGCGGAAAAAGGACACGATCCCGTTCCCAAATACACAAAACACCAGGAACCTCCCTCGGGAAGTTTCAGGTTGATTTTCGGAAGGTCGCCGGTTCATACGTTCAGCAAGACGCAGAACAACAGGATTCTTGCCGACATGTCCGACGAGAACGAATTGTGGATAAACCATAACGCGGCAATGCGGCTCGGTATAAAGAGCGGCGATTACGTGCGCCTGAAAAACCAGGACGGAGTCGTTAGCAATAAAGTGAAAGTAAAAGCCACGGAAAGAATAAGACACGACTGCGTTTACATGACGCACGGCTTCGGGCATAATTCGAAAATGCTGAAACAGGCGTTCCTTAAGGGCGCGAGCGATTCGCAGATGATTACAAAATACAAAATCGACCCGCTGATGGGCGGCACAGGAATGAACATCAATTTTGTAACCATCGAAGTTTAATTTTAAAAAAAGAAAAACCTAAAAGAATATTTTATGGCAAGATTTGGAATGGTAATCGATACCAAGAAATGCGTCGGATGCATGGACTGTGTCGTAGCCTGCAAGACGGAGAACAACGTTCCCGAAGGCTTCAACAGAGACTGGATAACAACCGACGTGAAGGGAACATTCCCGACGGTAAAGATGCAGATAAGGACGGAACGCTGCAACCACTGCGACAATCCGCCCTGCGTGGACTGCTGCCCCTGCGGCGCAAGCCACGTGCATGACCTCGGCGGAGTCGTTCTCGTGCATCATGATAAGTGCAGCGGATGCAAAGCATGCATCGCCGCCTGCCCTTACGATGCAAGGTTCATTCACCCTGACGGATACGCGGACAAGTGCACGTTCTGCATTCACAGGGTTGAGCAAGGCATGGACCCGGCCTGCGTTTCAGTATGCCCGACTCACTGCATGTATTTCGGCGACCTCGACGACCCGAACAGCAGCGTCAGCAAACTTCTTAATTCACGAAAGTACCGCGCTTTGATTTCCGAAGCAGGCACTAAACCGCAAATTTATTATCTGGATTAGGAGAAAAAATGGACGAAATTACAATTACTAGACACAACGAACTCGTAGACCCCGTGATGCACATATACGGCTGGGAAATTGCCGTGTACCTGTTCATCGGCGGGCTCGTGGCGGGAATGATGATTATTTCCGGTTACTTCCTTTTTAAAGGAAGACAGAAAGAAGACCTTTGCTCGTGCTACACTATACCCCTTATGGGAATAGTGCTTTTAAGCATCGGCATGTTCGCGCTCTTTCTCGACCTCGACCACAAACTTTACGTCTGGAGAATGTACACGACCTTCCAGATAACCTCTCCGATGTCCTGGGGCGCATGGATTCTTATTCTTGTTTATCCTGCGCTGATAGCGGGTATGCTCATAAGAGTGCCCTGGTTCATGGAAGAAAAATTCCCCGTGCTGAAGAAAGTATCCGAATTTATTAACGTTACTCCGGGCAGAGTGAAAGCAATCGGAATAATCAACATCGCACTCGGAATCGCTCTCGGTGTTTACACGGGAATACTTCTCAGTTCTTTCGGCGCGAGACCGCTCTGGAACAGCTCAATTCTCGGCCTGCTGTTCCTGACATCCGGTATCTCGACCGCGTCTGCGTTCATTCATATGATAGCGAAGAACAAAGATGAAAGCGAGATGCTCGCGAAAGCCGATAACGGTTTTCTCGTAGCGGAACTCTTTCTGATAACTCTTTTCATAATCGGCCTGCTGAGTTCAACGCAGGTTCATCAGGACGCCGCGAAAATAATTCTTTCGGGCGCGTACGCCCCCGTCTTCTGGGTGTTCGTCGTGGGCCTGGGAATAGTCATACCGCTTATTATTCAGTATATGGCGGTTAACCACAGGATTAAACACACGCCGATTGCGCCCGTGATGGTGATAATCGGCGGACTGATTCTGCGTTTCGTTCTGGTTTACGCGGGACAGTTGAGCCACTGGACAAAGAAAGCATTTTTAGAATAAAAAATATTAAAGAATTTATTTATGTCAGAACAAAACGAAAAATTAAACAAGGAGAAACCGTACTGGAATCCTTACCTTTCCGGTATAGGTCTCGGCATCGTTCTCCTTCTTGCCTTCGTTATAATGGGCAGGGGACTCGGAGCGTCGGGAGCATTCTCTTCTCTTGTCGTTTCCGTGGAAAACGCGGTAGCTCCATCGCACGTTCAGTCGAACGAGCACCTGAAAGGATATTTTGAAGGCGGCGTGAATCCGATGAAAGACTGGCTCGTGTTCGAAGTCATCGGCGTGCTTGCCGGCGGTTTCATCTCGGGTATGCTTGCGGGCAGGGTTAAGAAAGGAATATACAGAGGTCCGCAGATAACCGATAAAATGCGTATAGTTTATGCCGTCATCGGCGGCGTTATGATGGGATTCGGCGCGAAACTCGCGCGCGGATGCACGAGCGGTCAGGCGCTTTCGGGCGGCGCGCTTCTTAATCTCGGAAGCTGGGCTTTCATGCTCAGCGTTTTCGCGGGAGCGTATGCTCTTGCATACTTTATGAGGAGGCAGTGGACATGAACGCACCATTTATAAAATACGGAATGTTCGGCGATAACGTAGGACTTATTGTCGCTTTTGTCGTCGGTATAGGTTTCGGTTTCTTCCTCGAAAGAGCCGGATTCGGAAACGGAAAAAAACTTGCCATGCAGTTCTACTTCAGGGATATGGCAGTGCTTAAAGTCATGTTCACCGCGATTATAACCGCGATGCTCGGTGTTTACTTTCTCTCGGTGTTCGGAGTGCTCGACCTCTCGATGGTCTATCTCGTTCCGACGAATATTCTTCCGCAGATAGTCGGCGGACTGATTCTTGGATTCGGTTTCGTCGTGGGCGGCTACTGCCCCGGAACGTCATGCGTTTCAGCGGCCACAGGCAAAATTGACGGAATGATGTACATCGTCGGCGTCATTATCGGAATATTTATTTTCGGTGAAGTGTATCCGCTTATCGGAAACTTCTACAACGCGACTCCGATGGGACAGATAACAATTTCCGAATGGGCTAACATTCCTTACGGAGTGCTGGTATTCGCGGTTGTCCTGATGGCGCTCGGCGGATTCGCCGCTGCTGAATGGGCTGAAAAGAAAAACGCGGGAAAAGAAGGCAGTTTGATCACGGAAAGGACGGATGCGTAATATGAAGAACCTCACGCTTAAACAGAAACTCGCAGGAATCGCCCTGCTGCTCGGCGTTATCGCCCTGTTCGCGGGCAATCCCTACAAGGGAAATCATTTCAGCATCGACTCGAAAGAAATGGAACTGATTCTTTCAAAAGGGGCTGACCTTGTTAAACCGGAGGAACTTGCCGACTGGACGATTCAGGGAAAATCCGATTTTAACGTAGTCGACGTGCGCAGCGAAAAAGATTATCAGCAGTACCATATTCCGAATTCGGTTAACGTTCCCATAGCGGGACTTAACAAGGCAGGTCTCTCGAAGACCGAAAAAATACTTCTTGTCTGCACGGACGGAACAATCTCGGCGCAGGCATGGACTTTCCTGAAAGCAAAAGGATACAAGGGCGTTTATATTTTAAAAGGCGGACTCAACGAATGGAATTCGAAAATTCTGTTCCCGTCACTGCCCGAAAACGCTACACCCGAACAGACTGCCGCTTTCGAAAAGACAAAAGAAGTCAGCAAGTATTTCGGCGGCACTCCTACAATAGGCGGAAAGACGGAAACAAAAGAAGCGCCGAAAGTACAGGCGCCGAAACTTGAAACGCCTTCAGGCACAAACACGCAGTCGTCGGAACCGAAGAAGAAGAAAGAAGGATGCTAATTCAATTAGCAATTTGTAATTAGTAATTAATAATTTAAAAAGCCGTTTGGGATTAACCAAACGGCTTTTTAATTTGAATTATATTATCTTGTCATTCCCGCGAAAGCGGGAATCCATAACAGAAACACAGATTATGAAAGAAGAGAAAACCTTATTCTTGCTCCTTCCCAAGTCAGGGATTCGCTGTGGTGAACTCCAGCTTGGGAAGCAGAATGTGTAGTGATACCCAGTATGTCAACTTTCGGAGCCAAACACTCCGGCTCTCCGACCTAGCCCACAGCTTCAGCCGTGGGTAAAAGAATAGATAACCAATAACCGTTTTAACGGTTTTATGAATTCGTCAAAATTCCTGAAAAACTTTGTATTTTTTATTTTTGATATTTGATTTTTGATATCTCCGTCGCTTTAAAAATTGAGTTCCACCCCCGCCTTCAAGTTTCTCCCTTCCTGCGGAAATCCGTATTCCGTTTCGTAATACTTGTCGAAGATGTTATCTAATCTCAGAAACACGTCAGCTTTCTTCATTATGTTCTGTGATACTCTGAAATTGTAAATTACGTAATCCGGCATCGGTCTCCACAACCTCGTGTCGCTGTCGATTGCGCTTCTTGAACCCGTGTAAAACGCTTCCGCCTGCCAGCTGAATCCCGCAGCGTAACTGCCCGAAAGCGTAATGTTTGC
>CAIKZJ010000208.1 GCA_903831845.1 uncultured Ignavibacteriota bacterium | reverse complement strand
TCCCTTCCCGCAACATACTTGTTGAGCGCGGCTTCGGATATTGCGCCGTAGCATGTGGCATCGAATGCGGGAGCATTGTCCGGCATTACGACAAGTTCAAAATAACGGAATTCATTATTCCCGTTCACGTAAATGTTCGTCCAGTCAGCTTTTTTAATGACGGCTTTGCATTCCGTTCCGATACTTCTAAGTCTGTTTTCTTCAGCAGCTATACCCTCGAGAACTGCTTCTATTTCCTTCGCTGTTTTACCCGGGAAATACGGACTCGACTGCGCGGGCTGGAAAGAGCCGAACTGCTGGCTTGAAGCGTCGTTCAATCCTCCGCCGAAACTTTCAATCGCAACGGTATCCTTGTCGTTCGGGTCGTAGCGCACGACGCAGGTCGCGCCCGGCTGATAATACGCAGTCTGAAGACGTGATATAACAAGTTTAATTTCCGACGTAAACGGCGGTCCTGCAAGTGGCGTTACTTCTACCTTAATTCCTATCTGCGGCTGGTTGTTTACCGTTACGCCGGTGTCATAGACTTCAAGAATTCTTCCGTTCGCTCTCGTGCCCGACGCGAGAAGTTTCCTCTGCTTCCGCGCGCGGAGATAAAGCCCGCCGAACACCCAGCCGAATATGATTATGAAAACTAAAGAAAAGATTGTTCCGGGTATCGGGGCTGCCGCTATCGCTACCGCCATGCCGATTAATCCTCCGAGCAGGCCGATTATCATGCCGATGTTGGCGACTATCGATTGTCCTTTTGGTCTCATTGTATTTGATTTGCTTAATAAATCCGGCGTGCTGTTTTTCGCCGTTCTCCCTTTAATATTTTTGCATATTAAGAAAATCTAAACACAAGAACAACTGTAAACATCGCGAATATTCGCGCCGTTTCCGGGCGGATGAAACAGAATGCGCCGCAAATATGATTTAACTGTTTTTTCCTTCGGATGTTTTCTGGATGTGGTTCAGAATTTTAAGCATTATATCATTCTGATTTTCGAGATGCATTAATATAGATTCTATTTCAAGTTCCGCGCGCTTGTCTATCAGAAAATCCTGCTCGGAGCGCAGTTCGGAGTGACGGGACTGAAGATTCTGCCCGATCATGATCAGAGGCATAAGAAATATCTGAAGAACGTTTGAAGTAAAAAGCCAGAGTACAAAAGCCGGATAAGGATCGAAACGAAGATGAACCGGAGCAATAGTATTCCAGCTCATCCACAGAATTGTCCATACGAAGATAATAATAAAGAAACCCATGCTTCCTACATGAACCGTAATCCAGAGAGCTAACTTATCCAGTTTTGTGAGTTTTTCCCTGTGCTGAATGTTAACATTCCTTATCTGTCCGTATTTTTTCCGGATTTCTTCTATTGTCAACGGCTTAGTAAGTACTGTTTCTTCCATGACTTTGAATATTTTATTTATTTTACTGCCGCGAAATTTATCGCGCCCTTGTCCCAGGGCTTTGAGTTCCTGATGGCGGATAGGACTTCCTCGGGTTCGTTCACTACATTCCAGATATTGAGATGCATATCGTTCATGAATTTTTCCTGAACGGCTCTTTCGAACATCTTAAGCAGCGGCTCGTAATATCCTTTTGTGTTGAGTATGATAATGGGTTTCGTGAATTGTCCGAGTCTTTTCAGCGTGATAGCCTCGAGCAGTTCTTCGAGCGTGCCGCTTCCGCCGGGCAGTGCGACCAGCGCGTCGACGCCTTCCATGAACTTGGCTTTTCTTTCGTGCATCGTATCGGTCATAATCATATTGTCAACGCCCTTGTGCTCCCATTCGACCTCTACCATGAACTTCGGCAGTATGCCCGTGATCTTGCCGCCGTGTTTCAGCATCGTGTCGGCTATAGTGCCCATAAGTCCGACGGCTCCGCCGCCGTATACGACCTCGACATCGTTTTTCGCAAACTCGTCCGCAAGCCTTTCGGCCGCGTCAAAAAATATCCTGTCAACTTTCGCGCTTGACGCGCAGTAAACGCAAATTCTCATTTATGTGATTATTTTCGTGATAAAATAAAAACTTGAGGCGTAAAATCAAAGTTCATTCTCCGTGAAGACAGAAGGCGGTTATCCCGCCCTCTGTCTATATCCGGTTAAACATATCAGTGCGTTGCCGCGCGCGGCACTCCCATCTTATTTATTAAATCCTGAATGAACCTGATTTGTTTTTTGAGATCTTCCTTGAAGGTGTAGATTTCGGAGTGATGTATTTCGCTTTTTGTGTCCGCCATTTCTCTTTCGAGAATACCGAGAAGGTAAACAACCTCCTCTTCTGATAAATTAATATTCATAACGCCCTCCGTTGAATAATTAACTTACTGTAAAATTTTACTCATCGGCTTTTCAATTGTCAAGTCTAATTACAATAAAACCGGCCCGCTTTCAGCGATAATTTCCCGTGAAGGTCATTTTACCTCCCATTTTTCCTTGTCCGGTTTTTCCCTCGGAATTACAAGTGGGGTCTTCGGCGTGAAGTTTATACCGATAAACTTCACCTCGCCGTCATTATCGGCTTTTATAAGCAGCGACTGATATGGCTCGAATTTCAGCGTAACCGGAACAGATTTGTTACCGGCGTTTATTATTATATTTCGAGTTTCCGTCTTATCGCAGTAAGACTGCCCGTATTCAATCGGGAATTTAAGTTTTTCGGATTTAGGGTTAGCGAAAAATATGTATAGGCCTTCTTCCGTCTGCCTGCACTTATAATCGGGAATGTTCTCTCCTTCAATGAGCGGCTTTATGTTTTTTAACCCTTCGGTATCTGTTCTGACATTCTTGAAATTTTTCAACCTGTATATCAGGGCCTGGTATTTTCCGTCTGGCT
This sequence comes from uncultured Ignavibacteriota bacterium, assembly GCA_903831845.1. Lineage (GTDB taxonomy): Bacteria > Bacteroidota > Ignavibacteria > Tepidaquicellales > Tepidaquicellaceae > CAIKZJ01. The sequence continues at coordinate 3,385 of CAIKZJ010000208.1, read as the reverse complement.
TTCCGAAGCCCGGTTCGGAAGGAATGTTTTTCATAAATACAGGCAGGCCGTCCTGCGCAAGTTTCACGATTGCTTTTAAGGAATTATAATCCATCCATTTCACGTCAACATAAAGCGCTTTGAACGCGCAGTCGCCGACTCGCAGATATCCGTTCTCGAATTTCGCTTTTTCGAGAAACTCACCGTTAATCCAGAGCGGACTGTATCCTTTTAATTCTTCAGGAAGGTATGTATACCTTTGCTCGTATTCGCCCCATGCCCAGATGAATTGCTTTTCTTTCGGCAGGTCTCCGTTCATATACCCGTCTTCAATGGGCAGATAGACGGCTACGTCGGAATACGCGACGCCTTTCTTCATATACGAAGAAACCGTTTCCATGTACTTGTTGAAAGCGGGAATTTCAGGTGCAAGATTTCCCGAAGAGCCCACATGCACGGAAGCATAGAATTTCACCGTGTCGTATCCCGCGGGATTAAACGGTTTCCCGTGCCATATAATCTGATTTACACCGTTCGCGAATAGCGCGTCAGAAAGCATTTTAAGATCGGCTGTCTGCTCTTCGCCGAGACGGATTCGCGGCCAGCCGTAAAGGCAAGTGAAAGTTTCCGATGTAACTATTCTCTTACCCGTAAGCGCGGCGGAAGAGAGAACAATGTTCGAGAACGCGGGTTCGAAAAGCATCGCTTCGCTTTCTGGAACGTCAACTGTTGCGTACGCGGAAAGTATGTCGCACGGAGCGCCCGAACACTGCACTCGCGAGAACGCGCCGAGTTTGCGGCATTCGTCGGTATAAGGTTTGTAGAATTCCTCAATCACGAATTCCGACAGCAGACGCATGTAATCGTACCTGACATTACTGTATTTATCGCTCTTTGAATAAAGACTGTCGACATAATCACCGATTTTATATCCGTATTCTTTAAAGAACGCGTCTTCAAAATTTTTAGTTGTAAGGTGTCTTGTTTCTACTTCCCAGGAATCGCAGAACAGCCCCGACTTTCCGCCTTTCAGCGCGGGCAGAAGTGCGTTCCCGATTCTATCCGCGTAATTGTAAAAAGCTTTTCTGTTAAGATGGTCGATAACGTAACCTTTTTTCGGATATTCCCATGAAGCGGTGATTTCCTGTCTCCAGTTTTTATCGGTCATGTTCATCGTCGCTTCGTCGAACGGCACTTTGCTGTCGCCGAAAGGCCAGAGAGTTCCGAATGTGAAATCACATGAAAGCCCCAGACTGTCAGCGCATTTTTTCGTGTACGCGACTATGTCGCTCCAATCGCCGTTTAACCATTCCTGCCTGGGGGTGTAATTCAACGTATCCTTGTTCATCCTGTTGAGAGGATAAACCCATGCTATCTCAACGCCGCCGTATCCGTTTTTCTTGAGCCAGTTAAGATTATCGCGGACCGATTCCCTGTCGATGACAGAAGCGAACCACCACCAGCGCGTAAGCGGTTTTGAATCCTTGTAGTACAGAATCCTGTCCGATACGTCGATGTTTTTGTTCGTGAATAAATTCTGGGAATGAGAGATCTTAGTAAAGACCAGAAACAACGCTAAGGTGAAGAGTAGTATTTTATTCATCGGGAATAAATTATTACAAAAAATGTGCACAAAAACAGGCATAAACAATATAAAACCGCTTCTTATCATAATTTTCACGGTTTTCAAATCCTGTGAGTATTGCAATATGCTTGAATCGTCAAAATTCTTTTTTTACATTATAATATCCCTTAAACAAAAAAAATAAAATCATGAAAAAATTATTTCTGCTTTTGTTTGTTTTTGCTTTAACGGCTCATTCATCATTCTCCCAGCCTGTACCGTCAACCGGGTTGCCTCCCAATCCGACCGGAAGCTCATACTGGGGTGTGAACACACTGGTTCTCAACACAGAGCCGATAGGCCCGATGCACGGGATAAAGGCGTCAAACGGAACAATATACCTCGCTATTAACGACACTCTCTCGACTACATCGGGACTCATAATCAGAAAATCCACAGACAACGGCGCGACATGGACGACACACGGAAATTCAATCACGAACAGAATGAATTTCCCGAGAATAAAACTTCTTGAAGTTCAGAACGATTCCATAATCTGCTGGTTCCTTTTCGGCAGCCAGGTATACGGCTGGAACATAAACACAAACGCTATAAGAGGTTTTGACTCGACGACTGTGAACGATTTCGATATTGTAAAGAGTTCTACAAACTCTGTCTATCTCTGGATAACCACTAATTCCGGGGGACTCCGCAGGTTCGCGACCGTAACGAACGGATACACCTGGCAGAATCCGGGATATGTTCAGTCCAATTCAAGAAATATAAGAATGTGCATGTCGCTGACTTCCGACACTCTTATGGCAACTTACAGGTCTCCCGTAAACCCGAACATTGAAAAATCAATTTTAAGGGTTGCGCGTTACCGAGAATCGGCGCTGGGCACTCTGTCGACAATAGATTTCAAAAACATTACGGACTCAAGTACGATCAAAACCGAGTTCAACATCGTAGCTTCCAACAGCGTTGCATGGTTCTTCTATACTTCCGGCACAACAGGGGCTATCGACATCTATTGCAAGACGAGCGTAGATAACGGCCTCACATTCGGTACTGAATTTCTTGTAGCGGGAAACCCAAACACGGATGAATATTATTTCGACATAGGCATAAGCGGTTCGTCATGGCCGAAATACTGCGACTTTATTTACTACAGCGACAGCCTGCAGTCAGGCGGGCCGACGAACAACACGGATAAGATGATGTATAAATTCGCATCTTCTGTTACTCCGGGAACATTCGGAAGCACCGCGCAGATTTCACAGTTCTATCCGCACTGGACCGCCGCTAACTGCAAACCCTCCGCGGTCGAACTGGGAAGCAGTGACGTGGGCGCGGCATGGGTAGGCGGAAGCGCAGGCGGTTACAAGGTTTACTGGAACAGGTTCTACCTGACCGGTGTAAGAGAACAGCTTGGAGCGGGCATCCCCGACGCTTATTCACTGAAACAGAACTACCCCAATCCGTTTAACCCGGTTACCAATATCGATTTCAGCATAAAGAAAGCCGGACTTGTAAACCTTAAAGTTTATGACATTCTCGGCAAAGAAGTTTCAACGCTCGTTTCGAATAAACTCGAAGCAGGAAAATACACATACGTTTTCGATGCGTCAAAACTTTCATCCGGAACATATTTTTACAAGCTGGAAGTCAACGGATATTCCGAAACAAAAAGGATGACTCTGGTAAAATAATTTTAGCAAAGATCTGCCGCATAAAGTATTCCCGCTCCGGCGGGAATACTTTTATTATACCGCCACATAACTGTTCATAAAACATTTATTACCGGGCATTCAAAAAGGAACGTTTCAACACGATTCAACC
>CAIKZJ010000207.1 GCA_903831845.1 uncultured Ignavibacteriota bacterium | reverse complement strand
GGGTTATTAACTTATGAAATGAACTTGCCTCTCGGCGTATAATGCGTGTGCAGAAGTTTGTGCGACAGATGTCCGCAGGGCCCTTCGGTGAAGAATTTTTCGTAAATCATCTTCACGTACGGGTTGTCGTGCGATTTTCTCATATCGAGCGATTCGTCTTCGTCGTAAATCGCTTTCGCGCGAGCTTTCCTGATTTCGAGCGATGTCGGAATCGGCTGTCCGCCGCCGCCGATGCATCCGCCCGGACACGCCATGAATTCTATGAAGTGGCATTCGCTGAACTTGCCGCCGCGCTTTATATCGTCGAGTATCTTCTTCGCGTTGGCTGTGCCGTGCGCTACCGCTACTTTCAGTGTCGCGCCCTTGAGCCAGTTCCAGTCTTTCACGAGATGCTTCAGTATTTCGGGAACCGGACCTACAGCGTTAATCGGAAGTTCGACGTACTTCACGCCTTCGAATCCTCTGACGGGCGTTATGTTCGCGTTCGCGAATATGTCTTCTGTCTTGTTGCCTGTTACGAATTCGATTACCGACCTTAATGCCGCTTCCATTACGCCGCCTGTCGCGCCGAATATAAGACCTGCGCCGGATGCGTCGCCGAACGGACTGTCGAAATGCGTCTTCGGCATTTCGGGAAGGTATATACCGGCTTCCTTAATCATCTTCGCCATTTCGCGGGTTGTTAGACCGTAGTCGACGTCCTTATAACCGGAGTCAGCCATTTCAGGCCTGTTGCATTCGAACTTCTTAGCCGAGCAGGGCATTAACGCGACCGAGACAACATCTTTCGGGTCGACGCCGATTTGCTGCGCATAGAAAGTTTTTATTATCGCGCCGAACATCTGCTGCGGCGATTTCGCCGTCGAAAGGTTCGGTATGTATTCGGGATAGAAATGCTCGAGGTATTTCACCCATCCCGGCGAGCAGGATGTGAACTGCGGGAACGCTACGCTCTTGTCGCCTTCGACGAGTGCTTTGTAAAGTCTTATAATTAATTCCGTGCCTTCTTCGAATATCGTTAAGTCTGCCGTGAAGTTTGTATCGAAGACTGCGTCGAATCCTATTCTCTTAAGGGCCGTGTTTAATTCCATCGTCATCGATTTTCCCGCGGGAATGTCGAAGCATTCAGCGATTGCCGCTCTTGGCGACGGCGCTGTCTGGATTACGACGTGCTTTGTCGGGTCGTCTATCGCCGCCCAGATTTCATCTGACGGGTCGTTCGCGTGCAATGCCGCGGTGGGGCATCTGTTGATGCACTGTCCGCAGTTGATACAGATTACGTCCGCTAACGGTTTTTCCATGAACGTGCCGATGTGCGTCTTGTCGCCTTTGTCGATGGCTTCGAGCACGCCGACTTCCTGAAGGTCGATGCAGGTTCTTACACATCTCTTGCAGAGAATGCACTTGCTCATGTCGCGGATTACCGAGTACGAAGATTTGTCCATTTCGTACGCAGGCTTGTCGCAGTGTCCGAACGTGTAGCCGTCGACGCCGTATTCCTGCGCCAGCGACTGGAGTTCGCAGTTGCCGTTCCTTATGCAGGAATAGCATTCGCCGTAATGTTCGCTGAGAAGAAGGTCTATTATATGCCTTCTTGCTTTTCTTACCTGTGATGTCGATGTCTTAACCTTTATCGGAGCGGTTATCGGGAATGCGCATGCTGCCTGAAGCGTTCTCATACCTTCTACCTCGACCGCGCAAACGCGGCAAACGCCGGCTACGCAGAGGTCCTCGTGATGGCATAACGTCGGAATGTGTATCTGATTCATCTTGCACGCTTCCAGAATCGTCGTTCCGAGAGGAACGGAGAGTTTCTTTTCGTTTACCTCAATAGTTATCATCCCGCCGATGGTGTTTGTGTCCTCGGGTTTTGGTACCTTGAATTCCTGCTGACTGACGGGCGCTCTTGATGTTTTTTTATTATCCATTTTTATGCTTCGATTTTATTTAATATTTCATCTTTGAAGTTGTCGATAATTGAAATGAATGAGTTCGGGCTCGACTGACCCAGTCCGCATTTCGACGCTACCTGCATCGTATGTCCGAGTTCTTTTAATTTCGATATGTATTCAAACGTGAAGTCGCCTTTTTCTATCATTTCCACGCCTTCAAGAAGTTTTATGTTGCCGATTCTGCAGGGCGTGCACTGTCCGCATGATTCTTCGACGAAGAATTCCATGAAGTTCTTGAGCACCTTAAGCATATCCCTGTTCTTTCCGAATATCATTATCGAACCGCCTGTCGCGGCGTCTTCGTAAGCGAGTGTTCTTTCAAACTGCGATGCGGGAATGCAGACTCCCGACGCTCCGCCGACCTGAACGGCTTTCGCGTCGTTCGCTTCGACGATTTTCAGTAGGTCTTTAATTTTTGTACCCCACGGAAGTTCGTAAACTCCGGGTTTCTTGCAGTCGCCGGAAACCGAAAACAGTTTCGAGCCGCTCGATTTGTCCGTGCCGACCTTCGCGTACCAGTCGCCGCCTTTTACCACTATGTGCGCCGCCGCCGCGAGTGTTTCGACGTTATTTACCGACGTCGGTCGTCCGTTGTAGCCGGTGTTCACCGGGTACGGAGGACGGTTTCTCGATTCGCCGCGCTGGCCTTCGAGAGATTCGATGAGAGCGGTTTCTTCGCCGCATACATATGCGCCCGCTCCGAGCCTGATAGTTATGTCGAAATTGAAATCTTCAAGTCCGAGAATTTTCTTGCCGAGAAGATTATCTTTCCTCATCTGCTCTAAATAGTCAGTGAGGTATTTATACATGTATTCGTATTCGCCTCTTAAGTAAACGAGTCCTTCTTTCGCTCCGACAGTGTATCCGCCAATGACCATTCCGTCAAAAACCAATTCCGGGTATTCAGTGAGCAGAACCCTGTCCTTGAATGTTCCGGGTTCTCCTTCGTCAGCGTTGCAAACTATGAACTTCTGTTCCGATTTCGCTGCTGCGGTTAACATCCATTTTGTCGAAGTCGGAAATCCGGCTCCGCCTCTCCCTTTTAACTTTGATGATTTTAATTCAAACAGAACGTTTTCTCTTCCGATTTCGAGCGCTCTCTTTATTCCATCGCCCCTCTTGTAATCGGAAAATAGCACCGGGCCTGTCCTTTCCTGCTTTTTAAAAATTGGTTCCATGAATGATATGATTTAAATTTGTACTATGATGATAATTAAACGAATTATCGTGATTTTGGATTGTTTTAGAAGCGGGGGAATAAAAAACGGGCATAGAAATGCCTGTATTGATTTTTCGCATTATGAGTGCGGGGAAACGCAAGTGTATTTATTCCTCCAAATAAATTTAATTCAAATTAGACAAAATAACCTGTTATCTCAATACATTTTTTAATGCAGTTTTATTTATCTGAATCCTTTCAATTGCCCCGCCCTTCAGGGCGGGGAGAGAAGGAATTATTAATCCCAAACCGCCCTCCTCGTTACGAAGCCCCAGCTTCGTAACGCGATATAAAGCCCGGAATTATTAATCCCAATCTTATTGTTATTTTTAGTAAATTTGTAAAAATCATTATATTGTTGCTTAAACTCACATATTCGATATTCAAGAAGGATATCCGCTCGGAAATCAGGAACCGCTACGTAATAAACTCGCTCCTGATGTTCGTAATTATCACCATTTCCATAATTAAATTCTCTCTCGGCGACGAGAAAGTCGAAGATACAATCCTCTCAGGTCTGTTCTGGATTGTCATTTTCTTCTCCGCTATAAGCGGTCTCGCTAGAGTGTTCATTAAAGAAGAGGAAACCGGCACTTCGATGGCGCTGAAACTATCGGCAGCGCCGACCGAAATTTTTCTCGGCAAACTCCTTTTTAATTTCATACTGACTTTCTCTCTGAATATCGTGATATTTTTCCTGTTCTACCTGATTACCGGAATCAACATCAAGAACTTCGCCGCGTTTTTCGTTACGGTGATTCTCGGCAACTTCGGAATTGTAGCCGCCTCGACTATCATCGCGGCCATTATCGCTAAAGCGAATTCCAAAGGCACGCTCTATCCGGTGCTCGCGTTTCCGG
>CAIKZJ010000206.1 GCA_903831845.1 uncultured Ignavibacteriota bacterium | reverse complement strand
TTTGCGAATAATTATATTCTTGTAGAATTTGTTCTTTCAATTCTTTGAGTTCTTCTTCCGTAGCGAAATCGTAAATCAGGTCACGCCATTCTTTGTTATCCGTTTCGATATGTCTGATTTTCCAATCACGATGCCATTCCTTTATGCACTTTTCTCTGTGTATTGCCTGGTCAACGTAAGTGAATGACTCGATATAAACCAGTTTATCAACGTTGTATTTAGATGTAAAACCCTTTATTAATTTTTCCTTATGCTCAACGACGCGTCTGATTAAGTTGTTTGTGACGCCTGTATAGAGCGTGCCGTGTTTCTTACTTGCAAGTATGTAAACAAAATAGGAATGTTGTTTTTCCATTTTGTATTCCTCCTTTTTTGCTGTGGATACCGGATTCTTTCAGTGTTAACGCTTATGGATACCGGCCTACGCCGGTATGACAAAGAGCAATGGATACCGGCCTACGCCGGTATGACAAAACAAAAGCCGGTATGATAAAACTTATCAGTATTGCTTTGGTCTGTTTCCCTCAAAATAGTAATTTTTTTGATTATTGTTTATACAATTTCGTGTTAATGATGTGATTGCCTGCGAGAATTGTCTCACTTTGAAATCCTTAAGAATCGACTTGCCCGTTTTACATTCCATTTGTTTTTTACTGAATATTTACTAAATTTCATCAGGAGGCATATCTTACGTTCAGGTTTTTCGGTAATTCCACGGGGTTGTACTTTTCCGCAGCTTATCAAAGTTTACGATTTTACTAATCGAGCGCTGAAAAGTTAGTTCATTTTATAAAAATCCAAAGTTTATAATTATGAATTTAAGCGACAAAAGGTTCCTCGAGGTTTTCAAGGGCCGTCCCGAGGCTATGCTGATCGTCGACCCGAAAAACGGGCTAATAATTAAAGCCAATGTTTCCGCCTCTGCCTTCTTCGGGATTCCTAAAGATGAAATCGAAATTCTTACACTCGACGAGATAAATATTATACGCGAACAGGAAATAGACTCCGGCTCACTATCCGGCGCGTCACACGAATCGCAAGTTTATAAATATAAAGAAATCCCCGGCAGAAAATCCGATGTGATTATTCGTTCATATCCTTTAATCTATAATAATGAATTAGTCGTATGTCTGACCGTTGAAAGAGCGGTGAACGAGGTTCCTGAAACTGACGTAAAACCTCCTCCGATGGACAATTACGAGAATTTCTTCAGGCATTCAATCGCCGGAAAGGCTTTGCTAAATCTGACTTTCGGATTCATTGAAGTAAATGAAGAGTTCTGCAGGATTATGGGGTACAGCGAGAGTGAACTGCTTAAAATGAAATTCGTTGATATTACGCATCCAGAAGATATTGATAAAGGCATGAAACTTACAGAAGAGGTGAAAATGTCCGGCTCTTTTTATGGCTCACAGGAGAAAAGATATATTCATAAAGACGGACACGTAATTTACGCTTCAATAAGACTTTCAGTAATAAGAGACATCAGCGGTAATCCCGTGAATTTTGTTGCGCAGGTGCAGGATAATACTGACAGGAAAAACCTTGAACTGCTTCTTTCTGGGAGTGAAAATCTTTACAAGACAGTTGTTTTATCCGTGAAAGAAGCTTTGATACTTCAGGAAAGGTCCGGAAAGATAATTATCTGGAACGAGGGAGCCGAAAAATTATTCGGGATTAAACAAAAAGAAGCGGTAGGACTTAATACTTTAAAAAAGGAATGGCTGACTTTCAAACCTGACGGTACACGTTGGCCGCCGGACGATCATCCGTCAATGATAACTTTTAAGACGGGAAAACCTTGCAGGGGAGTACTGATGAAAATTCAGTTCACCGATACCGATCCTTTCAGGTGGATTTCAGTCGATACAAGCCCTATTTGCAAGCCCGGCGAATCACTACCTTACGCTGTTATTATTGCGGCATTTGATATTACTGAAAAAATAAAAATCGATGAACTGTTTAAGTCAAGGCTTAAGCTCTTAGAAGATTATGAAAACAAAGCAAAAGAAAATTTGCTGATAATGACTCTTGACGAAGCAGAAAAACTGACAGACAGTGAAATCGGTTTTTTCCATTTCGTGAATGAAGATGAGAATTCTCTTTTTCTTCAGCAATGGTCGACGAACACGAAAAAAACAATGTGCAAAGCCGTTCCTTATGAAAGTCATTATCCTTTAGAAAACGCGGGCGTATGGGCGGATTGCATGCGATTGAACAAACCCGTCATACATAACGATTTCAGGAACCTGCAGGGTAAGAAAGGATATCCGGAAGGACATGCAGAAGTCATCAGAGAACTGACTGTGCCGGTTAAAAGAGGCGGGAAAACAGTAGCGATAATCGGGGTGGGCAACAAGAAAACCGATTACAACGATTCAGACGTCGAATCCGTAACACAAATAGCGGACCTTGCCTGGGATATTATTCAAAAGAAACATTCGGATGAAAATCTTAAAATAAGCGAGTACAACCTTAGAAAGTCAAATGAAGAAAAGGATAAACTTTTCTCGATTATCGCTCATGATTTGCGAAGTCCGTTTACTTCATTCATGGGTCTTACGGAAATGATTGCGGAAAACATTCGGAGTATGAACACGTCGGATGTTGTAAAATTCGTTCAAAAAATAAATTCCGACGCTCATAATCTGTTTTCACTTCTGAATAATCTTCTTGAATGGTCTTTAAATCAGAGAGGGCTGGGTAAGTTCGTTCAGAAGGTTTACCAGCTTAATACTATAGTAGACGAGGCACTTATGGCTTTCGGCGAAAACATTTCAAGAAAGGAAATCAAACTGTATAAAGAAATAAAGAATGATGTAACAATTTATGCCGATAAACATATGCTTCAGACGATTATAAGAAATTTAATATCAAACGCGGTCAAGTTTAACAGAAGGGGCGGTGAAATCAGGATCTATGCCGGATCCAATTCCTCAAATCGGACGGAGATCATGTTCGAAGATAACGGAATCGGTATGTGCAAGGATATTCTGGACAACCTGTTTGATATTTCTGTAATCACAAAACGAAAAGGCACGGAAGGGGAGCCGAGCACGGGACTGGGGCTTCAGCTCTGTAAAGAGTTCGTTGAAAAGAACGGCGGTACCATAAAGATTGAAAGTGAAGTTGAAAAAGGAACGAGAATTCTTGTTTCTTTACCCTCGGAAAATCATACCTGAACGGCCGGATTATTAATCGTGCAGTCCGGCGATGCTTTCGCTTCCGGAAAGAAGGTTCTGCACGTTTACAGCCGAAACTTTAGTCTTAGATGCCAGAGAAACATAAGTCCTAGCAAGATTGTCCTTTCCTGCGCCGAGTATCGAACTGACAAGGCTCAAAGCCACGGCAAGCTTTTCCGGTTTCGTATGCTTGAAAATTTTCTGCCAGATCATTTCCTCGAGACTGTTTATCGCGGTCTGAACCTCGTAAAGATCATAGCCGCTGTTGAACCTGTCTTTAGCGATTTTTTCCGTGTAGTTCAGCATAGGGATAAGATCCCTTGTTTTAACGCATTCTATGAGTTTCTTGTAAAGATTAGCCAGTTTCTGCTTCGTTATGGTGCTGCCGACTTTAGTGTATCCTTTGAGTTTTACTTCGCAGATCTGCTTGCATGACTTTTCGACTATTTCATCAAGATTCTTTTCGAGAAGGGTTATCAGTTCCATAACTTTTTGTATGATTTTTACGTAAAATTATCAAAGCCCGACAGGGCTTTCAAGGATAATTTAAATGCACAATATGGACACAATATTTTTGGTACTCAGCTTGTTTCTGCCAAGACTGACTCTGCTCATTTATTATTTCACCCATCACATACCGGCGAATAACGTCCCGTTCATCGGCGATTTTCTGCTTTCGGTGTTTCTGCCGAGAGTTCTTATACTTATTTACATCGTTGATACTCTGGGAACGTCAAGTCCGTGGTTCTGGATTCATCTTATCGCGGCAATCTCGGTTTATTCCGGTTTCGGAAAGTATTCTCACAAGAAGTATTCAAAGAAACACTAAAAGTTTTCGAAGTCGAGTCTCGGTTTCGCGTGCACTGCAAGCGAATCTGAAGTGTAATAGCCGTCAACTGCGGAAATATATTTGTAATATGCAGTAATGCCTATCATTCCGGCATTATCGGTCGAGTAAATGAAATCGGGGATATACACGTTATATCCCTTTTCATTTAATGAAAGAAATGTCTCCTTGAGGTAACTGTTGGCGGAAACGCCTCCGGATACCGTAATGTCTTTCACTCCGAATTCCTTAGCCGCGAGAATAACCTTGTCGAAAAGAGTTTTTATCACGGCATGCTGGAAAGAGGCGCAGATATCGTTAATGAGTTTTTCGCTCTTCGTCTGCTCGAAATTGTTATTGCGGAGAAAATAAAGAACGGAAGTCTTTATTCCCGAGAAAGAAAAATTATACTTTGAGTCTTTAAGCCTTGAAATAGGGAATTTGTGAAAATTAATATCGCCTTCTTTCGCGCGTTTGTCGATGGCGGGTCCTCCCGGATAACCGAGCCCCATCATCTTAGCCACTTTGTCAAATGCTTCACCGGCAGCGTCATCGACTGTCGTGCCGAGAATACGGTGCCTGAAGAAATCTTCCACAAGTACAATCAGAGTGTGGCCGCCCGAAACTATCAGGCCAATGAAAGGAAATTCCGGCTTTTTTTCGTTCAGGAATGCCGAATAAAGGTGCGCCTGTATATGGTTTACGTTCACGAAAGGAACATTCAGCGTTGCGGCTAAAGATTTTGCGAAATTAAGGCCGATAAGGATTGCGCCGATAAGTCCGGGCTCTGAAGTCGCTGCAACCAGATTAATGTCGGAAATTTTCTTTCCTGCTTTTCCGAGCGCTTCATCCGTCAGTTCCGCAATCCTCCGCAGGTGCTCGCGCGACGCGATTTCAGGAACAACGCCTCCGAACTTAAGGTGGTATTCCTGTGAAAGTATTATGTTTGACAACACTTTTCCGTTTTCAAGCACCGCGACGGATGTTTCATCGCACGAACTTTCAAAAGCAAGTATGTTCAGTTTATCTGTCAATTATTTATTTATAACATTGAACATTTATAACGGGTAAATTAATTTGATATTATGATTAAAAATAGTTTAAAATTTATACTGTTGTTCCTTTTTTCATGCGGTTCCGCCTTCCCGCAGACCAAACTTCTTATACCAATGGACAACGGTTACCAGACCAACCACCTCAAAGCATACGGAATCGCCTACAGGCACCTGCTTGAAGGAGGAGAACTGGACTGGCTTTTAAACTACAGAAGCGGCTCATTCCTTTTCGGCTATTCTTCAAAGCTTGAAGATGAATGCAAGTCGAAAGACGTCAGCTACGAGCTTCTTGACGGCACGCAGACCGCGCAGATCTACTCGGAGGTTAAGGACGAGAAGAACAACATGGAGCTGATACGGCTTGAGAAAGTAGCCAAGATAGCTGTCTACGTCCCGCCCAACGCGCTTCCGTGGGACGATGCAGTGCAGCTTGTTCTTGATTACGCGGGAATTCCTTATGAGAAAATGTGGGACGAGGAGGTGCTCTCCGGAAAACTGAAAGGCGTTGACTGGATACACCTGCATCACGAAGATTTTACTGGGCAGTACGGAAAGTTCTACGCGACATACGGCGCATCGCCGTGGTATCTTACGCAGAAAGCCACTAACGAGGAAATGGCAAAGAAACTCGGATACTCTAAGGTTTCTAAACTTAAACTCGCTGTAGTGCGCACTTTGAAAGAGTATATCGCAAACGGCGGTTTCCTTTTCACGATGTGCAGCGCCACAGATACATACGACATTGCCCTCGCTTCGCAGTTTACGGATATATGCGATGTTATGTACGACGGAGACCCGTTTGACCCGGACGCGAACAGCAAACTGGATTTCAACGAGACAATTGCGCTCCAGAATTTCACAGTCGAGCTCAATCCGCTTGTTTACAGGTATTCGAACATTGATATTACCCAGGACCTGCTGCAGATAGGGCAATACAGCGATTATTTCAAGCTCGTCGATTTTTCCGCAAAGTATGACCCCGTTCCCACAATGCTGACACAGTGCCATACTGCACTTGTAGCAGGATTCCTCGGACAGACAAGCGGTTTCAAAAAGGAATTCCTGAAAAGCAATGTCGTGATTCTCGGTATGAATGAAGGAACGAATCTGGTGAAATATATACACGGCAATTACGGCAAGGGGACATTTACTTTTCTTGGAGGACATGACCCTGAAGATTACGCTCATCTGGTGGGCGCGCCGGCGACAGAGCTGAATAAATTCCCGAATTCACCGGGTTACAGATTAATACTGAACAACGTTCTCTTCCCGGCTGCGAAAAAGAAAAAACTGAAAACATGATTAGAAGGTTTATACTCGCGTTTCTGGTAATGACGGCTTTTATTTCCTGCAGGGAACAGAATAAAAATATTTCCGGACTTAATATAAAAGACGATCTCGGAAAAGATTTTTATTTCGATAAAATCCCGGAAAAAGTAGTTTCGCTTGCGCCCAGTTTAACGGAGATGGCCTTTTACATAGGCGCGGGTGATAAACTCGCCGGTGTTACGAAGTACTGCGATTACCCGCCGGAGGCTAA
>CAIKZJ010000205.1 GCA_903831845.1 uncultured Ignavibacteriota bacterium | reverse complement strand
TTTCTTTATAAAAGTTCTGTGCTCAATCGTTTTTCCGTTGTTTGTGATTACAGCAAGAGCAAGTAGTATAGTCGTATCCGGAAGAGAACCCGTGCGCCAGTATGCCGCGGTATCCTTTAACTTCTGCGAGCCGGATGTAAATATTGTGTTCATGGCAACAGGATTTTCTCCGATACCGTATGCAAGTATGCAGGAACGGAAAAACGAAGAAGCCGCCGTAATGAATACCGGAATGGTGTCTTTCGTAATCGCGAAATTAAGATAAGGCGAATATATACGGACTGAAGAAGGGTTGTTGAAATTATTGTATGAATTTTCCGCGTTGAGAATCCCTGAAGAAAAATAATAATCCCATACTGTCTGGCCGGGAAAATATCTTGTTGATGAAACAAGTATGCCGCGTATTTCTTCGTTGGTAAGGTTCGGGTTTGCCGATTTTAAAAGAGCAGCCGCTCCTGCTATTAACGGGGCGGAGAAGGACGTTCCGTTCGAGTACTGATAATTGTTTCCGAATTCTGCGCCTCCGTAACCTGTTCTTGATGCAGTGAGTATGTTCACACCCGGCGCGAATATGTCAACGGTGTTTCCGTATGCCGAAAACGCCGCTTTCCTGTCGAGTTCGTCCGAGGCCCCCGCCGATATTACCTCGTCGAATGCCGACGGATAGTGAAGAACGGATGAATTGTCGTTGCCCGCGGAACAGATCATCGTAATGTTCTTCGAATACGCGTATGATATTACGTCTTTGAGAAGATTGCTGTATATGTAATCACCGAAACTGAAATTAAAAACCTTTACGCCTGCGGCGACGCCATAGAGTATAGCGGTAGCTATGTTGTCTTCGTAACCCTGTCCCTGTGCGTTGAAGCATTTAAGCACAAGGCATTTGCTGTTAGGAGCGGCGGGTGTTATTCCCGTGTTATTGTTGTATCCGGCCGAGATTATCGAAGCGACTGATGTGCCGTGTGAATAAATGTTGTCGTCGTTCGGATTGTTGTTGTTGTCGATGAAATTCCATCCCCGCCAGTCGTCGATGTATCCGTTACCGTCATCGTCGATTCCGTTCGACTCCTTGCCGTTGCCGTATTCGCCCTGATTAATGTAAAAACTCTGCTGCATGTCAGGATGTGTGAAGTCGAGGCCCGAATCAACCACTCCTGTTACGACGTTCGTGGCGTCCGCTCTGCCGTATAAGGCAAGGAAGCCCGCTGAATTCAGGTAATACTGATTTCCGAAATAGGTGTCGTTCGGAGTGAAAGTTGTATTTTCGAGACGGCAGATGTTTACACGCTCCGCGTATTCAACGTATTTATTCCCGGATAATTCGTTGACCGCGCTTTTAACGTAAGTTTCGGTAATTTCTGCGACAAAAATTTTGTCCAGTCCGAATTCGTTATTATCCTTCACGCTGAAATTCCTTATTCCTTTCGAAAACAACTGGTTGACGTTTCCGGAATTATATTTCCGCAGAATGCTTACAGGAGAATTTTTTGATATGACATTAGCCTTTACTTCATTAATGATGCTTTCGGGTGTGTTTTTCTTTAATTTAAATACTACGCGCGGATTCTGAGCGAAAAGACTGCTGGCGAAAATGAGTATCGGCAATATGAGGAATAAACGGCGCATATTTGAGTAAATATAAATTTAAATATTCTTAAGAAACAGAGAAATATTGGGGCGGGGTTTTTAAAAAGAAGAATCAAGAAGCAAGTTAGTTTACAGAATCTAGAATCTAGAATTTAGAATCTAGCTACAGTTGATATAAAACCAATTTTGCGCTTTCAATTTTACACTTTGCACTATTTTCTAAATTGGTTTGCACAGCAAAAATATTTATTTTGAAAGTAATGATAAAAATACTTTATATAGGTCTCGGCGGCTTCTTCGGCTCAATAGCCCGTTTCCTTACAGCTAAATTCGTAAATAACATGTTCCCGAATTTTCCTCTGGGAACGCTCGTTGTGAATGTATCTGGAAGTTTCATACTGGGATTCCTGCTTTATTCAGTCGCCTACGGAAAGAATATTTCCTCGGACCTGCGCGATATGATAGCGATAGGGTTTATCGGCGCGTTTACGACAATGTCGACGTTCGCTTACGAATCTTTCAGGCTTGGCGAACTCGGCGAATGGGTTTCGTTTTCAATGAATCTTTTCCTTAATCTTTTTCTCTGCAT
>CAIKZJ010000204.1 GCA_903831845.1 uncultured Ignavibacteriota bacterium | reverse complement strand
TGATTTCGGTATGCCTTTCAATTTCAGGCTTGACGGCGGCACAATTTACAAAGGAAACGCGAAGGTAACAAACGGTTACTGGTCGATTGAATTCATAGTGCCGAAAGATATCTCATACAACACGGGTACAGGCAAGATACTTGCATATTTCAACAACAGCTCGTCCGAAGGTTCAGGTTACACCAACAGGTTCAAATTGACAGGACTTGACGTTAACGCTCCAGTCGACACTACAGGACCTGCAATCACGCTCTTCATGGACAGCAGAACGTTCCGCAGCGGCGATTATGTAAATCAGAATACGAAAATAATAGCGGATTTCTTCGACGTCAGCGGTATCAACCTAACGGGAGCGATAGGTCACAAGATTGAGGGCATTCTCAACAATGACGAGAACAACAAAATAGATTTGACGTCATACTACAGCACGACATCGGGATTCCAGAACGGCACGCTCGAGTATCCGTTTACAGGACTCGCTGACGGCAGCTATACTCTTAAACTGAAAGCCTGGGACACATACAACAACTTCAGCGAAGCAACAGTTACTTTTAACGTGAAGAGCAATCAGGCGCTGAGCATAAATAACGTTTTCAACTATCCGAATCCGATGAAAGACGGGACGGCATTCACGTTCCAGCACAATTTCGACCTTCCCCTTTCGGCTGAAATCGACATTTACACGGTTGCGGGCAGAAAAATTAAAGTTCTGAAAAGAACTAATATAATGGATAAATTTGTTTCGATAGAGTGGGACGGCAAGGATGACGACGGCGATTATATTGCTAACGGAACATATATTTACAAGCTTATTGTTAAAACGGATGACGGTTCGTACTCGAACGTTCAGACGGGCAAACTTGCGAAACTAAAATAATTTTATTTAAATACTTAACGGAGGTAACTTTAATGTTTTACAAATCGAAAGTAAGAATAGGAATTGTCTTAATTCTGATGCTTATGTCTATGATTTCCTTTGATAATGCTTATTCTCAAAATACGGTCTCGACGGGCGTACCGTTTCTGCTTATAGGACCCAACTCCAGGTTCGCCGGCATGGGTGAAACGGGAACGGCTATATCAGACGACGCGACCGCAATGCACTGGAATCCGTCGGGTCTCGCATACCAGACCGCGGGCACTGAAATCAATTTCACTCACTCCCCCTGGCTTGCAGGTCTCGGTCTTTCCGATTTATTCTATGATTATCTTGCCGCTAAAAAATACATAAAGAGTATAAACGGTACTGTCGGCGCAAGTCTTACATACCTTAACATCGGCGACGTTATCACGACCGATGAATTCGGAAACAGAACGGGCAAAGACTACAAGGCGTATGAATTCGCGTTCGCGCTTGCCTACGCTACGAAAGTCCACCAGAATCTGGGACTCGGAGTATCTGCAAGGCTTATATACAGCAGACTTTCACCGAACGACCTTCAGGTCGGCAATGAAAAAGGTACGGGCACGGCGTTCTCGACGAGTTTCGACCTTTCGTTGCTTTACAGACCGACCAACGGACCGAAATTCATAAAAGATAAATTCTCGCTCGGAGTTAATCTCTCTAACATGGGTCCGAAAATCACTTACGTTGACGCTGCCCAGGCAGATCCCCTTCCGACGCAGTTAAGGTTCGGTATCGCATACAAGCTTCTCAAGAACGAAGGAAACGAGCTTACTATAGCGGCCGATTTCTCGAAACTGCTAGTCTACAGGGATACAAGCAACGTGGCGGATCCGTTCTACAAAGCGTTTGTGACCTCATGGAGAGGCGGAGTCAACGGAATCGGAAAATCAATTCAGACTTCCGTAGGTATGGAATACTGGTACGGCAGCCCGAAGCTCATAGCTTTAAGAGCAGGATATTTTTATGAAGATCCTTCAAACGGCAACAGAAGGTTCATCACGCTCGGCGCGGGCATCAGATACTCGCTCTACGGCTTTGATTTCAGCTATATAACAGGCACGGAAGACAATCATCCGCTGGCAAATACATTAAGATTCGGATTAATAGTTAATTTTTAATTAATTATTAATTCCTTTAATAAAGTTTATATAAGGCATATATTTATTTAATATATGCCTTATTTTTTGTAACACAAATTATACATCCGGCACAATGAGAAAGCTGACTCTTTTAATAATACTGCTCGCAATAAACTGCGCATTATATTCTCAGGATTTCAGAAACCTGAAACTGTCGCACAGGCTTAATTCCGCGAATGAAAAGATTTCCGGCAGGAAACTTTCAGGCACTGCGGATACAATAAAAATTGTAGCGATAATGATACAGTTTCAGGAGGACAGCAATCCTCTTACTACAGGCAACGGAAAGTTCGATCTTTCGAACAAGTATTATAATTCCACGCTTCAGAGGGATACGGTAATAGATTCGCCCCCTTATGACAGCGCGTACTTCGCAGACCACCTTCTTTTCCTGAAGAATTACTATTATAAATCCTCTAAAGGAAAACTGGTACTGAATTACGACCTGTACGGAAAGGTTATTACACTTCCGAAAAAGATGGAAGAATATTCTCCGACAGGTTCCGATTATACAAAAATGGGTCATATGTTCGAGGACGCGTGGGCATCCGCGGACAGCATTATAGATTTCTCGCAGTACAATGAATCCAAAACCTCATTCGTACTTTTTCACGCAGGCGTCGGCCGCGATGTGGATCTGGCGTCGGTAATCGGCTTCGATCCTACACCATACGACCTGCCGTCAGTTTATCTCGGTTTGAAAACGCTTAAAGACATTTTCGGGCAGACTTACGAAGGATTTCAGGTCAACCATAATTTTAAAATAAAAAATTCACTTGTCATTCCTTCGAGCGAGCTGCGCGAACTACAGCTTACAAGCGGGACTTATCTCTTTCAGCTCGGCATGAACGGAATTCTTACGGGAGCGTTCGGAAGCTATCTCGGTCTGCCGGACCTTTTCAACACGCAGACAGGAAGAACTGCTATAGGCAGATTCGGACTCATGGACGGCCAGTCGATCTTCAGTTTCAACGGACTGTTTCCGCCCGAACCTTCGGCCTGGGAAAAAATTTATCTCGGCTGGGTTGAGCCTGTGACGGTTTCGTACGGAGATTGGAATTTCAACATA
>CAIKZJ010000203.1 GCA_903831845.1 uncultured Ignavibacteriota bacterium | reverse complement strand
TTGTCTGCCTGTCTGCAATATACTTACCCCACTCATTCCCGAACACAATATATTTTTTTGTAGCGGCTATTGCAAAGAACTGAAGGCTTGAGATGCTCGGGAGGGTGAAATTACCCGCAAAGAAATTATACTTCCCGTTTTTCAAATAACCGACCTGCTTCGTTTCAAGAAGCCAGATTTTAACTGAGCCGTCCGGTCCTGTTTCAGGAAATCCGTCTAAAACCGGCTGTCCGTTTGTCAGCGATGAGTATGAATAATCAACATTATTTCCGTCGTAAGTTATCAATCCTCCGTTAGTGCAAATATAAAACATTCCGTAATTGCTGAAGAGATTCCTCACGAATTCATATCCCCGGCCAGGTTCAAGCTGGATTCTTCTCCATGCGCCGTCGAAATAATACAATCCGTTAGTGGCTCCTGCGAGAACCACAGGTTTATCTTTAATATATTTGACCCTGATGCTCGTAAATTCAGCAGGTTCTGATGAAAGAGTCTTATCCAGTGGAGGAATTCCGGACCAACGGCTGTCATTGTAAAAACATATAGTATCGTAAATAAGCAGCGGCAATGCCCACACTCTACCGCAGGAATCAGTGTAGATCTTTTTGTAATATACAGCAGGCAGATTTTCTTTGCCTGATATATTCCTGAAATCGTAACCGTCATAGACAGATACGCCGTTATCGGTTGCGAACCATATAAAACCGCTGCTGTCCTGCGCAGCGCTCAGAATGATGCGTGATTTCAGGCCGTTGTCAGTATTGTAACGCTGTACATGATATAACTGGGAATTAACAGGGCGGCTGTGCAGCAGAAATAAAATTGGAAAAAACAAAAATATTACCTTAAAACGGTACATATTAAATATTTGTTTCAGTCCGCATCTAAAGAGTGTTCTCAAGGGAAAGCGGAGAAAATTGTACCTTAAGATAGCAATATATAACTACATAAAAAACATAAATATATTATTAAAAAAAGAGCGGATTTTCCGGTCCGCTCTTTAGTTAATAAGAAATCAGTTTACTATTTTCTGCCTTTGTTGCCAGGGGAGTTTGAAGGATAAGATTTATCATCGTGACAGCTTGAGCAAACAGGCGGTTTTGAGAAATCCTTTCCGGCATGGCAGCTTTCGCAGTCCATATCCTTATGCACTTCGGATAAAGTCAGACCTGTGACGCCGTGGTTGAAACCTGTAGTGAAATTCTTATGACAGGAATTACAGTTTCTGTCGAGTTTTTTAACAGGCATCTGGTTTCCGTGGCATCTGGCGCATGTCAGGCTGCTATGGTAAGACTTCAGCGCAAATCCGGTCGATCTTGCGTGATTGAACGGCGCCATCTCCGAATTTTTGTGGCATTTGTCGCAGTTGTTTATCTTATGACAGTTCATGCAAGGCTGATGATGCTCATCGAGAGATTTCTGCACTTTTAGTTTTCCGTCCGTTCCCTGCTGTTTCGTCTTGTCGTGGCACTTTACGCAGTTGTCTTTCTTATGACAGGATGAACAATCTATCCTGAAAAGCTTATTATGCTCGTCATGGAAGAATGTAACAATCTTACCCGCGTCGTAATTCGTCTCGTATACAAGTTTGCCGGGTTCTTTAAGCTGAGGATGGGATGAACCTTTTGAGGTTTTCCTCTCAATCTGCTTCTCGCCTTTCCGAACATGGCACTGATTGTTGCATCCGTTATCCCCGCTCCATTGTTTATGGCATGTCATGCACTGGCGGTGGAATGCCGCTTTGAGATCGGGAACGGAAACGTCTTCCCTTTTCCGGTTTTTGTCGTGACATTCGCTACAGTTGAGTATGGGGGCCGCTGTATTATAGTGATGGCATCCCGTGCATCCCGTAGAAATCGCCGACATTTCGGAATGAAGTTTATGGGAGAAGACAACGCCTTCATAATTTTCTTTCATATAATCTATTACAACTTCATCGGGACCTTTATCCATATACTTGAAATCGCGTATCATATGTTCGCGAGGACATGCCCTGAGAAGCGGGTCGTTCTTCGTCGGGTAATCGCCTTCGTGGCAGGTTGTGCATTTCAGGTTTTCAGATTTCTTGTCGTTCTTCCCTGTTCCTGTTTTAATATCCTGCATTACCTTTTCCTGAACTGCATTGTTCTTTTCCACCGGAACAGGATTTTTTGCGGACAGAATCGAACCCGAAATGACGAGTATAACTATTATTAGAACCGCTATTGATATATAAATTAGTTTTTTCATATAAACTCCGATTAAGAATAATTTGTCTTATATTTTTTTGATTATGTCTTCCTTATCCTGGCTTATCACAGGAAATATCATAACAACAACTCTGTATACAAGCACAAGCAGAGCAATACATCCTACTGTTACTGAAATCTCGCCGAAAGAGGGAATGTACTTGACCGGATTGTAATACGGGTTATAGGCCACTATGAAATTATTAATCCTGTTAAGAAGGACTCCGGCTATCACCAGCGCCGACGCTATAAAGAGTCCGAGCGGCGAATGAGTGACCCTGTTCGATATGAACATGACGAAAGCTATGACCAGAAGCCCCATTTCCGCGATGAACATAATAGAAGGAGTATCAAAAAGAGTAATGTACTTGAACGTTTCGCGAATGAACATGTCCCCTATCTTGAAAGCGAGATAAATGCCGATTATAGGAGCGATCATTCCTCCGAGTTTCGAAAGCACGTGCATCTCGGGTTTCATCTTGAAACTTCTCGAAGCAAAAAGCGATTCGAATATAACCATCGGGAATCCGACTGCAATAGCCGAGAGAAGGAACAGCAGCGGAAGTATCGGAGTCTGCCACAACGGATGCATCTTCTGTCCCGCGATAACCATAAGCGTGCCGAGCGACGACTGGTGCAGAGTAGAAAGCACCACGCCGGCTATTATGAAAATGAACATCGTTATTGAAAGCCTGCTGTCAATATATCTCAGCGCCCTGTCAATCGGTTTATTCAGGAAAGAAATGAAATCGGGCAGGTTGACACGGCCGATGAACCTTTCAGTAACAATAGGCATGAATTCTATATACAAGACCGTAAGATAAATCATTACGCAAATACCTACTTCAAACAGCGCGGAGTTGCCGTTCCACATTATCAACGGGTGCCAGATATAATAGAACCTGCCGATATCGACGAACACGCCGAAAGCTACAAATGTATAGCCGAGCATGGCTGTAAGAAGCGCGGGTCTTACTATCACGTGGTATTCTTCCCTGTGCATTACGTGTCCGAGAGCGGCGGATGTGAAGCCGCCTGCTGCGAGAGCCACGCCTGCGGCGACGTCCACGCCTATCCACAGACCCCAGGGAGTCACGTTATCGAGATTCGTAACCGCGCCAATTCCGCTCACAAACCTGACAGCGAGAAAAGCGAGTCCGTTCAGAGCGAGAATGATGAGTATGAACACTCCGGGAGTGAAAAATTTATGTTTTACGGGTGCGGGTATCATGACTTCACTCCTTTCTCTTCGTTATTCTCCTGAAGTTTTTCATTCTTTTCCGATTTGCGTCTCTTTGTCACCCACATCATGAGTCCGAGAAGAGCGTAAAGAGTCACTGGCGGAACGAAGTAAGCGAATATGCCGTGCTGAATCGTTTCTGAAATACCGGGAGCAGGGTTCAGAGCCAGTGGCGGCATTTTCAGTTTATCAAAATTCTTCGATGCGATATACATCCATGACGTACCGCCGACTTCGTTTTCTCCGTAGATATGATTCACGTATACGTCGGATTTTCTTTTTATCCTGCTCTTGGCAATCTGTATCAGATCGACACGCTTGCCGAAAACGAGAGCTTCGTTCGGACAGATGCTGACACAGGCAGGAAGCTGCCCCTTGTCTCTTCTGTCGCTGCAGAAATCGCATTTGCGTATCATCGGCTGTATGGCCTTGTCATAATCGTAAGTCGGGATCTGGAACGGGCACGCCACCATACAGTAGCGGCAGCCGATGCATTTATCGCTGTCCCACACGACGCTTCCGTCTTCGCGCTTCGCGAAGGCTCCCACTATGCATGCGGATACGCACGCGGGACGCTCGCAGTGCATGCACTGTATCTTAAGATGCACAGGCAGCGCCGGATTTTTTTCATTGTCAAATTCATTAACGACCGTCAGCGCTCCGGCGTCCGGACGCCTGTATTCTTTGAATACCGCTTTGTCGGAATAATTATCAAGATCGGCGGTAGGCAGATCGTGAGCCGTTTTGCACGCCCATTCACAGTGCCTGCAACCCACGCATACATCGGTGTCAACAAGCACACCCACACGGTCCTCTGAGAGCCTTTTATCTGCCCCTTTCACGGATGCCGCGCCTATTGTAACCATGGAAACTCCAGCGGCAGCAGATTTGAAAAAATCCCTTCTGTTAAGGTTTTTCATACGGTAAAAATTTTTATTTAAAAAAGTGTAATTAGTTCAGAAAGATTTTTTGAGATTGAAAAAATTTTTTAATTAAATTTTCATAGTTTTCTCTTTTTGTGAGGATGGGGTTAGGGTTGTATTCTATGGATTGAAATACGCGGTACTCCAATTGCAGAGCTTTTCCTGTCTCTTTCGAATCCATAAAATGAGGTTGTAGAATTTGTTTTACAAATTATACATATAATTCATTAAAAAAAATGCAATTTTCACTCTAAATATTGTATTTATAGTAATATATTATGTATTAAAGTATTTATTAACTATACCTACATATATTATCGCGAAAAAAAACGGAGGTTTATTGAGCAGTGTTGAAATTTTAAACGTTTGCTTTCTTTTCTTTTTGATGCAACAGGAACAGGACAATTACAGCGATAACGAGCAGAGAACCTGCTATCAGAAAAGAATATTGCAGAGAGCCGGTCGACGCCTTTACCATCTGTGAGACGCGGCTAAGGACGAATCCGCCGAGCCCCCAGGACGTAAAGAGTATGCCGTAGTTGATTCCGAAATTTTTTATTCCCCAGTAATCTTTTGCAAGAGACGGGAAAAGTGAGAGATTCGAACCGTAGTTGAATCCGATGAATGTTGCGAGGAACAATAATATGAAAATACCGGGAGACGAGCTTCCTGTAACTGGTATTGAAACGAACATCAGAATTGCCTGGAATGTGAAAAGTATAAGAAGGGTTTTTGTCCTTCCGATCTTATCCGATAACCAGCCTGCCATAAGTCTGCCGCCTGCATTGCCGATTGCGAGTATTGCGACAGCGAGAAAAGAGGATGATCCCAGTCCTTTCTTCGCCATCTCGCTTATGAAGCTTATTACCATCAGACCTGCGCCCGCTCCGATGAAATATGTAAACCACAAAATGTAGAACTTTGAAGACTTCAACATCTTTCCCGGTTCCGCGTCCGCAGCGGCTGTTTTCTTCACCGGGCCTTCATTCCCCGCTTTAAGATTCTTCATGTATTCATCTGAAGGATTTTGCAGGAATAACGTGGCTATCGATGAAACAACGAAAAACAAAACCGAAAATATTACCATCGTGTAAGAGATGCCGTATCTGCCGATGAGATATGTGTACATAGGCGCGATGTAAACCGACGCGAGTCCGAATCCGGAAACAACAATCCCCGTGATGAGACCTGTTTTATTGTCGGGAAACCATTTGACCGCCGCCGGAGTAACCGCGGCGTAAGCGAAACCTATTCCGGCGCCTGACATAAGACCGTATCCCAATAGCCATGCCGTGTAACTGTCGGAGGATGCCGTAAGCAGTATTCCGCCTGTGATAAGGATTATTCCGACGTAAGAAGTAACTTTCGGACCGATCTTATCCTGAATTTTTCCGGATACGATCATTGTGAATGCGAATGCAAGAACTGCTAGAGAATAGGGGTCGTTTAGAGACGATAAGTCCCAGTTGAATCCTGTTCCGGCTTTAACGGAATCTTCTATTGCGACCTTGATGACGCTCCACGCGTATAATATGCCTAATACAAGACTAATTACGGAGCCTGCTGCTGTAACTACGGGGCCTTTATTTTTCAACTTTCACTCTCCGGGGGCGGAAATTACTTCCTGTGTTTCGATATAAATTCTTCAACTTCGGGTATTCCGCCCTGATAAATCAGGTACCCGTTGCTGGGTTCACGTTCTGTTATCTCGCCATTAATCGGCGTAAGCATTATCTTTTTAACAAGTTCAAGGTCGTTCGTCTGTCCGAGCGCCCATCCCAGTTTAATGTAAGCCACTTCGGGGAGCATGTTCGCCGTGGGGATTACGCCGAGTTCCATCATATCCCTTCCCGTGTCGTACACGTACATCTGCACATAGCCCCATAACGTCTGCACCGTCATATAAACCGCGATGTTCTTTTCCTGCGCGCGTTTCAATGCCGGATAAAGCGGCTTGTTGACGTGACCGAGACCCGTGCCAGCGATAACTATTCCTTTATAACCATTGTCTATCAATGAATCGATGATGTCCGGCTTCATGTTCGGATAATAATAAACTATGCTGACCTTCTCTTCAAACGCGGTGTTTATCTTCACCATCTTGTCGCTTCTTCTCTGCTTGTAATCCGTACGCAGCGGAGTGATTTTATCCCTGCTCACCATCGCGACAGGAATTTCACCGATCGTCCTGAAAGTAGAACGGTAGCTCGAATGCATTTTTCTTACTCTTGTTCCCCTGTGCAGAAGTCCGTATTCATCGGAAGTCGGTCCGAACATGCAGACGAGCACTTCGGCTATGTCGCTTTCCGCCGCTGTCTTTACGCTGTGCATCAGATTCAGCGCGGCGTCAGACGAAGGCCTGTCGCTCGAACGCTGTGAGCCGACCATAACTATAGGAACGGGAGAATTCTGGACCATGAATGACAAAGCCGCTGCTGTATGGTGCATCGTATCGGTGCCGTGACCTACTACTATTCCCTGAACGCCTTTTTCAATTTCCTTGCCGATAGCAATAGCGGTTCCTATCCATTGTTCAGGAGCCATATTTTCGCTGAACACTCCGTAGAGTTTTTCGGTTTCGAGGTTGCAGATATCCGCGAGTTCGGGTACGGAGCCGTAAAGTTCACCCGGAGTGAACGCGGGAATAACCGCACCTGTCCTGTAATCGAGTCTCGAGGCAATTGTACCGCCCGTGCCGAGGAGTTTGACATTCGGTTTAACGGGGTCGTAAGGAAACGCCTTTTCAGGAATCTTGTAATGCGCTTCTTTTCTACCGTTAATCTGAATATCCTTAATACTGTCCGCAAGAACACCGATGTTGTATCCCGAACGCAGTTTCAGAACCACGTGAAACTGGTCCGCTGTTTCGGAACGCGGAAGTATAATTCCTTTATACTTCGCCTTGCCCGTATCGACTACAACGTCGCTCCAAACGAGCGCATCGAAGTTTTTCAACGCGTCTAATGCCTTGCCTTTATATCCTTTATATGATTCGTCGCCCATTACTTTAACTCCTTAATGAATTTTGATACAGCTTTTGAAACAAACGTGCCATCGACTCTTCCTCTTACCTTATTCATCACCATTCCGCACAGGACCTTGCCGATGTTTTCCTTCTTATGCAGGCTTTTCCTGTTGAGTTCTGCATACGTATACTGAATGACGTGAGGAATATCCTTCTCGTCAATCGGAGGCGGAAGGTTATCCAGGTCAAACACGCCGTATTTAATCGCGTCGTGCATCGCGTAAAGTATTCCTTCTTTCGAAATCAGGCACTGCTTGTACGCCCTGAGAAGCGCAAGCATCACCTCTTCGTCTATCGAATCAAATTCAACTTTCATCTTTCTAAGACGCTTCGGGTACTGAATAAGCACCTTTGCGGCGAGTTTCGCGTCTATACCGAGTTCCGTTACCGCATGTTTAAAAAGACCAGCAAGTTTTGATATCGCGAGCGGCTCTATTAAATCTGCCGGAACCTTGAGTTCCTTATACCATTTTTCCCTTTCCCAGTAATATTCGGGAAGGTTCGCTTTTATTCTTTCAATCCTGTCCGTAGTAATTCTCTTCGGAGGCAGGTCCGTGTCGGGATACATTCTGTCGGGTCCCGGAAGGATTCTCTCGAATCCCGTTGTGCCGTCTTTCAGCGCCTGTCTTGTTTCTGACGGGACACCGATAGCGGCTTCCTTCGCGCGTATCGCTATTTCCTTCGTCGCCGTATGAACGTCCATTTCGCTTCCCCATACAATAACGACAGTGTCTTCGTCTTTAGCGCTGATTGCTTTCTTGACCTTCTGCCATTCAGCGATTGAAATCGTTTCCGAAGTGCTGTCCGAATGAATAATGTTCGGAAGGTTCGACAGGCAGGCGATAACTCTTACCCTGTCAGAGATTTCTTTCGAGAAATACGTTTCGGTCTGTGTCTGCCAGTTAAGCAGTCCCTTGAAGCCGCGCAGTATTACTGCATTTATAATCTTTTCTTCCTGCAGTGAATTAGCTATCGGCTGGTATTTGGTTTTTCTTAGGATTCTTGTGATGTCAAACGTGTGTGATTCGAAGGTGTCCGAGGTGATATTTCTCTTCTTGAGTTCCTCGCGGAGTCTGAGAAGGTTCCATTGTCGCATAGCTTCATTATAGGTAAGCAGCGGAATTCTTTTGAGACTCGGCACTCCCTTTATTTCAATCCTTGTACCGCCGGTAACGCTGACGTTCACGTCTTCCCTTGCGGCGCCGGCGCCAGTTCTGACTTTGCCCGTGCTCTTCACGATATTGCTTAGAATCTTGCCGACTTCCGCGACTTCGTTAGGATTCTTCATATCGGGAGCAGTAACTGTTTCGATGAGCGGCATTCCGAGTCTGTCCGCGATATAGACTCTCTTATGGCCGTAGTCGCTGACTTCGCGGCAGGAATCTTCTTCTATAGACAGCTGAATAATTTCAATTTCCCTGTCCTTATACGGGACTATGCCGTCGACTGATGTAATCGAAGTACGCTGAAAACCTGTCGGGATGCTGCCGTCGAGATATTGTTTTCTCGCAATGTGAATCTCGTCAATAATGGAGCACCGGTAAAGCATTCCGATTTCGAGAGCAATATCCAGCGCCTGGTCGTTAATCTCGAAAGGAGGGGTATCGTCCATTTCGTATGTGCAGACAGTTTCCCTGTTTATATGATAGATAATATCTTTCTTCGTCTTGAATTCCATCAGTGCTGTACCGTCGTATTCGCCAAGTTCGGAAAGCGTCGGCCTCATATGCCTTAATATTTCTGCATCGAATCTGTGGTTATATTTTCCGGCCGGACAGCGGCAGAAAAGTTTCTTTTCAGTTAGCAATTGCTGGTGGATTTCGAGTCCTGATTTGAAGCCGACGGTTTTATAATCCTCGTCGGTCATTTGTTCGAACGGCTTAAAAATGAAATCAAACATATAATATTAAAATGAAAGGCTTGTAAACTGATTTATTAATCATAAAAATTACCGATTATCAGTATCAATAAAAAGATAATTCCTTCCCCTAAACCCAAAACAAGTATAAAGCACGGGAGTCATTATGTTAATAAATAGAAATAAGAGAATATCTTTGCATATTGAATATCGCTAAAGCAATGTTTATTTTGCCTTATAGAGCCCTAAAAATTTCAAATCTCAAAACACATTTTCTTAGAATAAGTAAAATGGCGGAGACTGTATGAACCGTTATCTGTTAAGTGTAGACGTCGAAGACTGGTTTCAGGTTGAGAATCTAAGAAGTATATATCCAATTAATTCCTGGAATAATCAAGAGCTTAGAATAAGAAGAAATATCGGGCTGATTCTCGAAATTCTGGGAAGCCGGAACACAAAAGGCACATTTTTCATTCTGGGATGGATAGCTAAGAAAATGCCCGGGCTCGTGAAGGAAATACAAGCCGCCGGGCATGAAATTGCCTCACATGGAACAAATCATGAATCCTTAAAAATTCTTAACAAAAGAGCTTTCGAAGAAGACATAGCGGAATCCAAAACGCTGCTGGAGGACCTTACAGGCAATGAAGTGATAGGTTACCGCGCGCCGAATTTTTCAATTACTGACTGGGCAATTGACGCGCTTATAGAAAAAGGTTTCAGATACGACTCCAGTTTTTTCGATTTTGCAAAGCACGACCGCTACGGTTCCTTAAAACAATACAAAGCGGAAAATGCGGTCTCACGGCTTACTGAAAACTTTCACGAGATTCGGATTTCTTACCTTCAGTTTATGAATTCAAGGCTTCCCTGGGGCGGTGGAGGATATTTCAGGCTGTATCCGTACCAGTTATTCAAATTAGGAATCCGTAAAATCATAAAATCAGAATCGATATATTGTTTTTACATTCATCCGTGGGAATTTGACCAGAGCCAGCCAAAGGTAAACGGCATAAGCCGTTTCAACAGATTCAGGCATTACAACAATCTTGATAAAACAAAAGACAGATTCCGAAATCTTATTAGCAGCTTTGATTTCGAGCCCTTGAAATCGGCGTTATAATAAGATTGTCCGGGGATAGATCCATTATTTAATTATCAGTGAATGTACAAAACAATTAAAAGAATCCTTGACTTTGCAGCCGCGATTATACTTATCGTAATATTATCTCCTGTATATGTTTTTGTGTCAATTCTGATTTTTTCTGAAAACAGAGGTAAAATATTTTATAAACAGATAAGGACAGGAATGAACGGCAATACATTCACGATTTTCAAATTCAGGACAATGCACGAAAATGCCGAACCGGACGGACCGGTATGGGCCGGCATCAACGACGGAAGAATAACAAGAACCGGAAAAATACTAAGGGATCTTGGAATTGATGAGATCCCCCAGCTCTTTAATGTAATAAAAAACGACATGAGCCTTATCGGTCCCAGACCTGAAAGGCCTCATTTCACAGATAAGTTCGCGAAATTGATTCATGGATACAGCGTCAGGCATTGCGTAAAACCAGGGATTACCGGCCTTTCACAGATTTATTACGGAAGCGACCAGAGCATCGAAGATGTGAAAAGAAAATTAAGAATGGATTTGCTGTATATAAGAAAGAAATCCTTTAAACTCGATAACTATATTTTGTTTCTTACCATTAAGCATGTTTCTGCAAAAATTATCAGCCATGTTATTTCCCCGAAGAAAATAAATTCTTATTACGAAGGTGAGATAGAGTAACATTCTGAGCTACGAATGCGGTTCAATTAACGGGAAATAATATTATTTTCAATTCAGAATTGAAATTTATTGGAGTAGTGATTAGACACTTTCGGAAAATTGTGAAAGTTCCGTCCTAGTTCTGTCATTTTTCCGCAGTAGTTCCGTAATAAAAGATGAAAACCGTAACATAAATATCACTCTGACGTATTATTATATATAGATATTAAATTTGTACAAACATAATCTGATTATATCTGAGATGTAGATTCGCATAAAGATTAAACTCAGAAATATATTTCCCTGTATTGCGTAATTTGAGCCAATTCATAAAATTAATTATATAATATTATGAAAACTTTATTCCAATTCATAGCTGTAATAATAATATTAGGATACAGTGTTTCACAGGTTTTTGCACAGACATTTGAGGTCGGAAAAACCTATCACGGATTTAAGCTCAACGAAAAAAAGTTTGTCAAA
Organism: uncultured Ignavibacteriota bacterium; assembly: GCA_903831845.1. Lineage (GTDB taxonomy): Bacteria > Bacteroidota > Ignavibacteria > Tepidaquicellales > Tepidaquicellaceae > CAIKZJ01. The sequence goes on along the minus strand of CAIKZJ010000203.1, from coordinate 3,345 downwards.
GAAGCAAACAGTGAATGCTATCTGTTTGAACATGTTACAAGCGGGGCCAAATTGATTAAAATCTCCAATTCCGACGCAAACAAAACATTTAATATTGCATTTAAGACCACTCCCGAGTCGGATGACGGTTCGCCGCATATAATGGAGCACAGTGTTTTAAACGGCTCGAAGAGTTTTCCTGTTAAAAGTCCATTTGACGTTCTGGTGAAAGGTTCACTGAATACGTTTATAAATGCAATGACGGGCAACGACAGGACGATGTATCCTGTTGCAAGCATGAACAATAAGGATTATTTCAATCTGATGAATATTTATCTTGATGCGGTATTTAATCCGTTATTATACGATGATAAGAAAATCCTTGCACAGGAAGGCTGGCATTATGAATTAAAGGATAAGGAATCTCCCCTGGTGTACAGGGGAATTGTTTATAATGAAATGAAGGGTGCGTATTCAAGCCCGACAAGAGAACTTGATTATCAGACAATGAAAAATCTTTTCCCTGAAACATTTTACAGATTTTCTTCGGGGGGATATCCGTCTGCAATTCCCGAACTTACCCATGAAAAGTTTAAGGCATTTCATAAAAAATATTATCATCCTTCAAACAGCAAAATAGTTTTGTACGGCGATGCAGACTTAAACGAGGAACTAAGGTACATTAATGAAAATTATTTAAAGAATTATACCGCGCGGGGAGAGGAAATCATATATCCGGTTCAGCCATCATTTGACGCCATGAAGGAAGTAACAAGTTCGTATTCCGTTACCGAAGGCAGCAATACGGACAACCAGACATACCTCTCTTTGAGTTTTGTAACAGGGCCGGGAAAAGACCAGAAACTTGTGTATGCGCTGAATATACTTTCCGAGGTTCTTGTAAACCAGGAAACAGCCCCGATAAGGAAAGCGATTGAATCTGCTGGAATTGGCAAGGACATATCGGCGGATTTTTCGAATCTTAATCAAAATGTATTTTCATTTATATCTCAAAATGCGAACTCAAAGGACAAAGAAAATTTCAGGAATATCATTTTTGACAAGTTAAAGGAAGTCTCGGAAAAAGGATTTGACAAGGAATCTGTTGAAGGTGCATTTAACAGAATTGAGTTCCGTACAAAAGAATTAAATAATGCCCAGCTGGGTTTATTATATGGTTTCAGGGCTATTACCGGATGGAATTACGCCAACAATCCGTTTATTACACTTGAATATGAAAATGTATTCAAGGAACTGAGGAATGATATCACGAACGGTTATCTGGAAAAAGTGATTAAAGAATATTTCCTGAACAACAATCACTGTCTGTTTCTAATACTTAATCCCGAACCAGGGCTGGAGAAACAAAAAACAGCAGAGATGGAAAAGAAACTTAAAGAATACAAAGACAAACTATCAGGAAATGATATTGATGCCCTTGTAAAAGAGACAGATGATCTTATTAAATATCAGAAGCAGGAAAATTCACCAGAAGCGCTTGCTACAATTCCTCTTCTTAATTTAAAAGACATAGATTCAAAGGCAAAATTCTATGAAATAAAGAAGGATAAACCGGTTGATGTTCCTGTGTTAAAATATAACATTTTCACTAACAATGTCATTTATTTAAGACAGATATACGATATGCGAGTTCTTCCGGAGGAACTGATACCTTATGCAGCCCTGTTATCTGAATTGCTTGGTAATATGAGCACAGGTAAATACAATTACGGAGAACTGGAGAAAAGCCTGAATTTACATACAGGCGGATTCAGCATGAATATGTATACTTTCTTCGAAAATAATGATGATTCCAGAATGATACCAAAGCTTGTTATCAATACTAAATCGGTGAATACTAAATCGGATAAGATGATTGAACTTGCAGGTGAAATTGTAAACAATACAAAATTTGACGACAAAGACAGGATGAAGTCTTTGCTCGTAAGATACCAGTCCAACCTTGAAGCCAGAGTAAAAAGCGAAGGTTATGATTTAGCAAATACCCGGATGAAATCATATTTCAGCAATGAAGGAATGTTTACAGAATTAATGGCGGGTATAGAATATTACTGGTTCGTTACAGATCTGGTAAAGAATTTTGACGCGAATACCGATAATATAATTGCGAATCTTAAAAAAACAAAGTCGTTACTGTTCAATAAAGACAATCTCGAATTATTCGTATTGTGTTCTGAAACCGATTACAAAAATTTTTACGGGAAACTGAGCAACCTTAATATTACAGGTGAAAAGAAGAGTGAATATCAAAAATGGAATTTCAAACTGGAAAAGAAAAATGAAGGTTTCCTGACGGCTTCAAAAGTACAGTATGTATTGCAGGGTTTCAATTTTAAAAAACTTGGATTTGAGTGGAACGGAAAAATGCGCGTATTAAATCAGATTCTAATGAGAGATTATCTGTACAATACAGTAAGGATTATTGGCGGTGCATACGGAGGCAGGTTATCTATAAGTACGAACGGTGATGTGATATTCGGTTCATACCGTGACCCAAATCTAAAAAAGACATTTGAAAATTATTCGGGCGCGGTTGAATATCTAAGGAATTTTAATCCCGGGGAAACTGAAATGAAGCGTTATATAATCGGTTCAATCGCAAGGCTGGATATTCCGATGAGTCCGTTTCAGGAGGGCAATACGGCTTTGAGATATTATTATTCAAATACCAAGCCTGATGAAATTCAGAAAGAAAGAGATGATATATTATCAGTTTCGCAGAAGGATATTGTCGGGTATATATCCATGATTGAGGCAATTCTGAAACAAAATAATTACTGTGTTTATGGAAATGAAAACACAGTCCAAGAAAATAAAGACTTATTCAAAAGTGTCACGAAAATTGTGAAATAACATTGTATTATCCTATGTGGTTTTGATAAAAAAACCGGAGAATTAATCCTCCGGTTTTTTTATCTATATATTAATGTCAATATCCATAAAAATTATCTGCTAATTTGGGAGCATCCGGAGTCACTTGGCATGAACCAGGATGTGGTTGATAAAGAAAAGCCACATAGATTACTTAAATTACGCTGTTTTTGGGGCTTTTGAAATCAATAAGAGTCAGTTTCCGACATAAAATTATAATGCTATAAAAATATTCATATCGTATATGTAAATATTTTAATCAGCCATGTAAAAAATATTTACACTACATAATATAACCGGATATCATGTTGCAAAAAAATATTTAAAAAATATCCTGCATTTAATCGTTATATTTAAACTATTTTCGATTAATGAAAAAATATCTTTTGTTGATTTACCCGGCTATGGGTTTGCCAAGGTTTCCCACTCAGTAAAAAAAAAACTGGGGGGATATGATTGAATCCTATTTGCGGG
>CAIKZJ010000202.1 GCA_903831845.1 uncultured Ignavibacteriota bacterium | reverse complement strand
CGCTATACAGTTAAGAGAGAAAATTTCGGAGAAATTCGGAATTCCGGTAAAAAACATAGCGGTTGGAAGCGGAAGCGAAGGTATAATGGCGAACCTTCTGCGCTGTTATCTCTGCGATGGCGATGAAATGATAACGTCCGAAGCGACATTCATAGGTTTTCAGGTCCTTGCGAGGGGCAGGGCGAACACGACGCATTACGTGCCGATGTCGAAAAAAACTTACAGGTTTGACCTCGACGGAATACTCGACAGGATAAACGGAAACACAAAGATAATATATCTCTGCAATCCCAACAATCCGACGGGCACGATATTCACGAAGAAGGAATTTGCCGATTTTCACAAGCAGGTGCCCGAAGGCGTGATGATAATAATGGACGAAGCGTATTTCGAATACGCGAACTCATACGAGGAATATCCGAATTCACTGCTTTACAGATACGATAACGTGATTACTTTCAGGACATTTTCCAAGATATACGGAATAGCGGGATTGAGAATCGGTTACGGAATGGCGCACGAGGATATAATTTCCACGCTGATGAAAGCAAAGCTTCCGTTCGAGCCGAATTCGCTCGCGCAGGCGGCTGCGCTCGGCGCGCTTGACGACGATGAATTTTTGGTAAAGTCTGTGAAACTTAACAATGATGGTTATGAATATTTCAGGAATGAACTTGCGGACCTCGAGAAGCAGGGAAAACTCAAACTCGTGCCTACTTACGCTAATTTTATAATGCTCGATCTTTTCAGCGAGGAGAAAGTTGAATTCGTAAACGATTCGCTCTTGAGCAAGGGCGTAATTATAAGACCTCTTAAGCCGTTCGGACTCGCGAACTGCATACGCATAACAATGGGACTCAAACACGAGAACGAAGCGTTCATCAGGGAATTCAAAAAACTTTTCTGATGACTGAAACGATTCTTTACGCTCTGATGATAATGGGGCTTCGTATAATCGACGTCTCGCTGGGAACGATAAGGACAATCACGACCGTACACGGGAATAAGTACCGCGCGGGGCTTATCGGATTTTTCGAAGTGACGATATGGGTTATAGCGATAAGCACTGTAATGAGCCATCTGAACAACTTCATAAACATATTCGCATACTCCGGCGGTTTCGCACTCGGAACGATAATCGGAATTTCAATCGAGCAGAGGCTGGGTTCGGGTTTCGTTTCTTTATACATCATTTCAATGAATTATCCCGACGATATCGCAACTGCGTTGCGTGAGAACAAAATCGGCGTAACGATGATGCCGGGTGAAGGCGCGAGCGGGGGAGTGACTGTGCTGATGGTGCTGATTTCCAGAAAGCGGCAGAAGGAAGTGATGTCGCTCGTGGAGAAGATAGACCCGAACGTGTTTGTATCCGTTCAGACGGCGATACCGCACAGGGGCGGGTATATACAGATGCGGAAATAAATCAAATATCAAAAATACAAATCAAAAATCAAATCTTTTCCTGCCACGGATTACCACAGATTTCACAGATTTAGATCAAGAGCTTTTTTCTATTGCCCGCGAGACAACGCGGAAGGATAGGATAACGCGGGATTATAAGATCAAGAACGTCAGCCACGAATTGACACAAATATTCACAAATCATATCTATATTTTTCTGCCACTGGT